>CATLVA010000040.1 GCA_950060715.1 uncultured Oligoflexia bacterium
GATTGTAGTCAGAAAGTGTACAAAGCAAACTATATTCTTGGGCCGTTATTTCAATATTTGACTCTATTACCTCGGCCCTTGCAAGGAGCTTCATATTTGCCGGCGGCTTGAGCTTTTGAGAGGCTTGGTATTGCTCAATATATTCTGAAATTTTACGTTTTAACTGCCCTAGTGGTACTTCAATTTTTTGCTGAGTCTTAGCAATTAGCTCCGGCTCAACGACTATTCTATACCTTCCTTCTACAGTACTCAGTGAACATAAGCTCATCAGAGCTTTAAAACCTTCAACACTTGAATGCTTAGCATTGATGATCTCTCCATCTAAAAAAACGATCTCTCCAATAAATTTGTTATTTGATTTTTCTAATAGATTGAGCTTGCCAGTAAAACAAACAAGCGCTTGATCATCAAAATTTTCAAAGATATCGAGTCTCAAATTTGATCCTAGTTAAAGAGCTTTCCAAGTAAACTTTTCTTTTTATTATCATCTGGATAAAAATAGCTGTCCAGTTTGCCACCGATATCTTGATAGGCAGTCCAAACTTTAGTGTCAGCATGCTTTTCACTATTCGTCATATATGGAGTACCAAAATCTGCACCTTTACGAAGGCCAATATCCAGAGGGATTTGCCCTAGGTAACCAACTCCTAGCTCAGTACAAGAAGACATAACTCCTCCTGTTCCATATAAAAAGTGCTCTTTTCCACAACCATCACAGATAAATGAACTCATGTTTTCAACCATGCCGATCACATGAACATCTAGTTTATCAAACATATGAAGGGCTTTTCTTGCATCTAAAAGCGCTATATCTTGAGGAGTAGAGATGATGATCGCTCCACTCAACTCTATATTTTGAACCATTGATAGTTGAACATCTCCCGTTCCAGGAGGAAGATCCAGAAGAAGGTAATCAAGCTCGCCCCACTCAGTCTCAAAAAAGAACTGATTTAAAACTCCACCTAACATTGGACCTCGCCAAACAACTGGCTCATCTTCATGAATAAAATTTCCAAAAGAAATAAATTTTACCCCGTGATTTTCAAGAGGCATGATCTTTTGCTCTTCATTAGCTGAAGGTCTATGCTCACGTCTATTAAAAAGAAGTGGTACAGAAGGCCCGTAAATATCTGCATCAATAATTCCAACTTTCTTCCCTTTAGCAGCTAAAGTTACTGCAAGGTTCGAGGTAAAAGTACTTTTTCCTACTCCACCTTTTCCAGAAGCAACACAAATAACGTTTTTAACATTTGGAATCTTTCTCTTCTCACCTACAGTTCCGTGCCCAACTTTAAGCTGTGCCGGATTCTTAGGAGCGACTGCTTCCTTGTTTAAATTAGGAGCTACATCTTGACTGCTATCTGAGCTAGACAGAAGAAAGATATTATCTTCTGAGATCTTGTCCTTTAGCATGTCAATTATAGATTTTTCTAACGCTTGTTTTTGCTGAGGTGGAATCCCATCCCTCTTATAGCGTATATGTAGGTCTTCACCCTTTTTTTCTACGCTTATAATTCTTCCCTCTTCACCTAATGTTTTTTGTGAAACAGGATTTAATACCTGAGATACCTTGTCTACAATATCACTATCCATTCTCTGCCTTTCTTTAAAATTTTTAGTTCCCTATTTTATGCGATATTATAGAATAAAAGCAATGACTTCAAAAAGGATTAGCGTTGGCAAATAATAGAAGAATTTTCATTATCAACCCGGAGTTTCAATATAAGTTTTGTCTTATAATCTGTGGGATTGTTTTCCTAGTATCTCTGCTGTACCCAGTCGTAGTTTATGACCTTATCCATATGCTCGAAACTAATTACCAGGAAATTCAGGCAAGTCTTCCAGCTGGTAGCCCTCAGATAAATTTTGAAGAGTTATATAAAGGAACAATGTTCATTCTCTTTTTGATAATTGCTGCTGTGCTCTGTTTGACTTTTGTGGTCAGCATACTTATTTCCCACAAAATCGCAGGTCCGATGTACAAAATGACCATGTTTTTAAGATCTATTCGCGAGGGTGGTGCTATTCACGAACTTACTTTCAGAGATGGTGACCAATTTGAAGAAGTAGCTGAAGAGCTCAATGAAACACTAGAGTACCTTACTAATCGCGACGAAGATGAATTAGAATACCTGACTGAAGTGGCCACTTATATTGAAAATATTGCGTTAGTTGTTCCCGAAGACAAAAAGCCAGTTCTTGAAGAAATTCAGAAAAAAATTGAAGATTTCAAGAGGTTACACCAAACTTACTAATCATTACCGGTATAGTGAAGCCTAGCAATAAATGCTAGAATTAAAGTGTAAATACCAAAAAGCAAGGAGGCGATTTGGTTTTAAGAAGCGTAGCAATTGTATTGATCCTACTCACTCTAGTGCCGGCTGTTGCTGCAACTAATGATGCATCCAAAGCAGCAGAGCTAGATTCCTGGATCAAAATACCCACCCTTAATATCTCAAAACAAGACCGTTTAGTTGGAAATAATTTCTTAAGGCTATATAGACTTTCAAGAAAAGGAATTCTTAATAAAAAGCTGATTCGAAATTTAAAATCCTCTATGGCGAAAAATAGTACTTTTGCCGATTATCGAATTTGGGTGGATGGTGTTGATGAACTGGTAAACCTAAAGTCATTTAAAGGGCTGAAAGATTCTTGCGAAAAATATAGCTCTAAAAACTACAGTTCTCATATCAAAGATAAACTCAATAAAAATATAAAAAACATATGCTTTGATAGATATCTTAAAGAGCTAGAAAAAAAGATTAGCTTCACCAAATCTTTCCATAAAAGACAGATAAAATACATTAACAGCAATATCTCATCAATTATGAGTCGTGAGCGGTCAGTAATTACATTTTTATCAAATTTAAAATCTGTTCCCGATAAACACGAGCTCTATTCAAAAGCTATCGTAAATCACTTAATGCTACATAAACTAACTCCAACGACCGCTTTAATTAAAGAGTTAAAAGTTACTCCTACACTTACTAGGTTTATACAAACACTAGAGTTAGGGGATAGATCTCAAAGGTATCAATTCTTTAAAACGCTTCTAACCTATAAGAACAACCTAGAAGAATCTCTTGATAAAAAGATGGATAAGAAGGTAATTGAAGAGAGAAAGATAAAGCTCGTAGATTATTTTCAAAGCACATACGAATTCATGGATCGGGATAGAGCAAGTCTAAATATGATTTCGATTGCAAAAGATTTCACAAGAGCTGGCAAATATGAAATCTCTCGTACACTTCTCAATCAAGTATTACTGAAGAAGAATAAAGGGTATGAAGTCCAAACCAAATTTGAATTGCTATGGACTTATATCTTAGAGAAAGACTACAAGAAAGCTTATAATTCGATGGTTGCTGAATTTTTAAAAGATACAAAAGCGCTGAGTAATAATAGTCAATTAGCTTTCTGGAGTTCATCAGTTCTTGAAAAAGTAGGCAAAAAAGATGAAGCAATGAAACTTCTTGAGCTTGTAATCAAGAAGAATCCACTTAGTTATTATGCAATATTGTCTGCTAAAAAGCTTTCAAAGCATTCTGCACTCTTAGCAAACGATATTTACACTAAAACTTTTAATGATCCTTCCAGAGTTGTGGCCTCTGAAAATAAAATTGATACTGATTGGTTAAAGAGAATTCAAATTTGGGGAGACCTAGGTTCTGGTTATTTTATACGGCAGGAAATTCTTCATAAAGAAGGTGCAAAAAACTATGAAGATCACGTGCTAACGGCTGCTAAACTGCTATCTGAAAAAGGTGACTATTTAGAGAGCTTTAAAGTCGTCATCAGTGGTCTTAACAATAACTCAATCGGTTTTGATAAGAAGGTCTTAGAAATACTCTTTCCGACTCCTTATTTTCATCAAATCAAAAAAGAAATTGATAAAGAGTTCGACCCTGTTATTGCCCTATCACTTATTAGACAAGAGTCAGGTTTTAATAGAAGAGCAAGATCACGAGTAGGTGCCAGAGGCTTAATGCAGCTAATGCCTGCAACTGCGAGAAGATTCAAAAGAAGATTGAAAACCTCTCACCTCTACAACCCTAGTACTAATATCAATATTGGAACAAAATATTTTAACAATCTCCTAAACCGTTATGACAATAACTTGGTTTATTCATTAGCAGCATATAATGCTGGTGAGCACAGAGTTGATCGTTGGCAGAGTGATTTTCTTTCAAATGACTCTATTTTAAAGGATATAGAAAATATACCTTTTAGAGAGACTCGAAAATATGTGAAATTGATTTTTAGAAATATCTTCTTTTATAAAATGCTTTTAAAAGAAGGTGGAAATGACGAGCACAAATACAATCAAATATTTGATTTACACCTAGGCTTCAATCGCTAAAGCCTAGGCGCTATATTTAAACGTTAAATCTAAAATGCATTATATCGCCATCTTTTGCGACGTATTCTTTACCTTCGATTCTAAACTTTCCAGCTTCTTTAAGTTTAGCTTCTGACTTCAATTCAAAAAGATCATCGCAGTGATAAACCTCTGCTTTAATAAAACCTTTTTCAAAATCGGTATGAATAATTCCAGCGCACTGAGGAGCTTTCATTCCGTCTTTAAAGGTCCAAGCACGAACTTCTTTTTCACCAGCAGTAAAATAGGTTTTCAAGCCCATTAAGCTATATCCGGCTCTAATAAGTTGATCGAGACCAGACTCTTCAAGTCCCATATCCTTCAAAAACTCTTGCTTTTCCTCAAGAGTATCTAGTTGAGCAATCTCTGATTCCATTTTTCCACAGATCTTAATGACTTCTGAACCATCTTTTTGAGCAAACTCACGAACTTGATTAACCATTTCGTTATCTTCTAATGCTCCATCCTCATCAACGTTGCAAACATAGAGAGTTTTCTTCAATGTAATTAAATGAAGATCACTAATCGCATCTAGTTCATCATCATCTAGATCAACGCTTCTGGCTGGATTTCCATCTTCAAGTGCTTTTTTTAACTTTTCCAAAACAGGCTGAGAAATTAATGCTTTGGTTTTTACAGCTTTATCCTGAGACTTTAAGAGTTTACCAAGGTTATTAAGCCTCTTATCAACTGTCTCTAAATCTGCGAAGGCAAGTTCGATATTAATTATTTCAATATCTGATAAAGGATCTACTTTACCGGCTACGTGAACAACATCACTATCTTCAAAGCATCTTACAACATGAGCAATCGCAGCGACTTCTCTGATATGTCCCAAAAATTTATTTCCAAGGCCTTCACCTTTAGAAGCACCAGCAACAAGCCCTGCGATATCCTTAAATTCCATCACGGCTGGAATAATTTTTTGTGGTTTGAATAAATCTTTGATTTTATCCAGTCTGGAATCAGGAACATTCACAATACCAATGTTTGGCTCAATAGTACAAAACGGATAGTTTGCAGCTTCTGCAGGGGCACTAGTGATCGCCTGAAAAATAGTAGATTTACCAACATTTGGTAGTCCAACAATACCTACGTTTAAAGACATTTCTTATTCTCCTAAACAGCTAAAAGATTTTTTTTATTATATTCTGTTGAAGCTTTTTTAAATCCTTGTTCGAGGAAAAGCTTCAACGCTTCGTTTGTTTTTTCCATTACTATAGATAACTCTGTGTCTTGCTCTGATGGAAACTTAGAAAGAACCCAACTCGAAACACTACCGTGCTGCGGTCTTCCTACCCCTACTCGTAATCTATAATATTCGTTAGTTCCTAGATGCTGACTGATAGACTTTAGTCCATTATGACCTGCAAGCCCACCACCCTTTTTAAAATGGATCTGTCCAAAAGGAAGATCTATTTCATCTTGAATCACAATTATTTCTTCTGGTTTAATTTTAAAGAATTTGCAAAGTGGCCCAACACTTTCTCCACTCAGATTCATATAAGTATGAGGCTTAAGGGCATAAATTTTTTCACCCTTAAAGCTGAAATCACTATATATACCTTTGAATTTTTCTTTCCAATTATTACGACTTAGCTCAGGGTGAGTATCAAGAACTATCCAAGCAACATTATGCCTAGTGAGTTCGTACTCCGCTCCAGGGTTTCCAAGTCCTACAATTAGTTTAATCATACAAATAAGGAGCTAACTGAATCGTGGTTAAAGGTTCTATGAATTGCTTTAGAAAGAATCTCGGCTGTACTCAGAACTTTTATCTTAGAAAGCTTTTTCATTTCTGCGCTCAAAGGAAGAGTATCAGTAACAATTACAGCTTCTAATTCTGCTGAGTTTCCGATTCTTTCTGCGGCCGGAGGACTAAAAATTCCATGGGTGGCCATAGCAAAAATTCTTTTTGCGCCATGATCTTTCAGAGTTTTAGCGGCTTCTACCAATGTTCCAGCCGTATCGATCATATCATCAATAATAACAACATCTTTATCCCTAACATCACCCACGATATTCATCGCCTTGGCAACATTTGGACCTGTACGTCTTTTATCGATCATAGCAATATCGCGCTCTAATCTTTTAGCAAACCATCGCACTCTTTCAACCCCACCAGCATCTGGTGAAACAAGAGTAAGATTGTCCATGGCAATATTGTCACGGATATAATCTAAAATTACTGGTGAAGCGTAGATATTATCAAAAGGAATATTGAAAAAGCCTTGAATCTGACCTGCGTGAAGGTCCATTGTAATAACCCTTGAAGCACCGGCCACAGTAATAAGATCAGCTGTTAATTTAGCTGAAATTGGGGTTCTTGGACTGGCTTTTCTATCCTGTCTTGCATAGCCATAATGGGGAACAACGGCAGTAATAGATGCTGCAGAAGCTCTCTTGAGAGCGTCCATTATAATAAGTAACTCCATTAAATTATCATTTATTGGACTGCAAATAGTTTGAAGAACAAAGACATCCGCCCCACGAACATTCTTTTCAATTTCACAAAAAATTTCACCGTTTGCGAACTTTCTAACTTGAGGATTAACTAAGGGTACATCTAAAAAATCTGAAATTTGATTGGATAAGCTAGGGTTTGAAGTACCGGAGACCAGAACGATTCTTCTCATCTTCTCTCCTTAAAGAAAGTGGCAGGGGTGGCAGGGATCGAACCTGCGCATGGCAGAATCAAAATCTGCTGTCTTACCACTTGACGACACCCCTATAATTTTAAGCATGATACTTTTTAGCGCAAAATTTGACAAGAAAAATCATACCTCATTTTTATGACAATAGACTTCTGACACCTGTTTGCCCCTATAGTTGATAAAATCTTGAAAAATTCTAAATGAAGAGGAGCCTCCAGTAAGTCGGAGATTAGCTTTATCCCGCTCAGACTCAACTCCATACCAGAAAACATAAATTTGTCGGCCATCAAAAGCGAAGAACCAATTATCTAATCCATTATTTGATGTCCCTGTTTTGCCAAACACTAACGCGTGGCTCAAAGGTGGGCGTACCAAATTAGCTATCGTTGTTTCCGAGGCGCGACTCATATAGTATAGAAGAGATTTTTCAAATTCCTGGTCGTTGGCTAGCATTTCGTCGCACTTATTAGTTAAAAATTTCTGATAAGACGTGAATACTTCTTCTATTGAGAGCTCTAATGCCCCAAGCAACTGAGCTGGATATTCCGCCAGTGGTGTCTTCAACCTAGGAATTCGCTCACTCAAAATATTTTCTAAATTATCAAAACCCAGTTCAGCAGCCACTCTAACAAGAGGTATATTTTTAGACTTTTGTAGAGCTTCTTTTAAAGAAATCTTATCTACCTTGGCCTTAGAGTAGTCTTTAGGAGTCCAACTACCCGACTTTAAGTTCAGTGTTATTGGACTTGTTGAAATTTCTTCGTCATATGATCGGCCTAAATCGATGAAAGTGTCATATACGATAGGTTTAAAAAGGCTTCCTACCTGGTGAGACTCATCAGTAATCGCTTTTCTCTTTTCTCTTTCCAGTTTGGAGTAAAAAGAAAAAACCCCTTCACAGTCATATGACTCACATTTTTTCTCGCCGATAATAACTTTAAAAGCTACATCAGCTCCTTTGGTACGCTCTTTGAGATTCTCATTATTTCTAAGGTAGCTACCGAACAAAACAAACTTTTCAAATGGCTCTAGAAATACATCTGTATTTTTACTTAGCATGTAATATTGGAAAAAATTCGTCTCCGAATTATTCTTTAAATATTCTTTTTGATAAATATTCCAACGAGCATCAGACCACATGAATTGATCATTTTTTGTCACTAGATTGAGTCCTTGCAGTCGCTTGAAGACAGCTTTTGAGCGATCAGTGATTCGCTTCACTCCCTTAGCTGGGTTGTAAAAACTTGGACCTTTTAACAAGCTTATAAGAATTGTGGCCTCAAAATCATCCAGTTTTTCAGGTGTTTTTCTAAAGTAAGCTAGGGAAGCAGCATAAAAGCCTTTCAATTTTATACCTTGATGTACACCCCAAAACATTTCGTTAAGGTAGAGAGTCACAATCTGTTCTTTACTCATGACATTTTCAATATAGATTGCGTAAATCATTTCTTTAAATTTTCGAGAAAGCTTTCTCTCATTAGAGAGAAACAAGTTTTTCATCAACTGCTGTGTAAGAGTCGATCCCCCTTGTACAAACTTCATAGCAATAACATCTACCACCACCGCTCTGGCAATTGCCCACAGGTCTACTCCACGGTGCTCTAGAAAACGAAAGTCTTCAGTGCCTAAAAGGCCTTTCCAGATTGAGGATGGGATTTGAGGGAACTTCTTTTTGATTTGAATACATCTGAAATTTTGGCAATCATTCGATTCAATCTGTGGAAGCTCTATATCTGCAAGGAGGCGGTAAACACCCTTTTCAGCTTGAAGGTATTGTGCAATCTCAGCTTTTTGATTAGCAAAAGTCAAGAATCCCTCTAGGTCTTCTTTGAGAACTGTTGAATCTTTTTCTAGGATCGAGTTTCCTAACTCAAATGCGTGTTTGTTAATTTCTTTCTCGGAAATCTTACGCTCAAGTTCATCAACGACAGAATAAACATACCCACCGATAAAGATAAGTCCGGTTAAAATGAGAATCACT
>CATLVA010000041.1 GCA_950060715.1 uncultured Oligoflexia bacterium
AATTGCCTTAAATCATCTAACTTTAGAGTTTAAAGGAGATGAATCCTCATTTAGAGTATTGTGATATTTGGGTGTATTTATCAGTAATCTTTTGGATTTCATCTAGGAATTTTTTTACATCATCTTCTGTAATTTCTTTAGCTTTCTCAGCTTTTTTAACGTTATCATTTTGATCACGTCTTACATTCCTAATAGCAATCTTAGCATCCTCGCCCATCTTCTTTACTTGCTTAACAAGATCTTTCCTCTTGTCTTCAGTCAAAGCCGGAAACTGAATTCTAATAAAATTTCCATCATTGGAAGGATTTAAACCTAGATTAGCATTGATAATTGATTTCTCGATTTCACTAATGATTGATTTATCAAATGGCTGAATTTGCAATAAACGTGCTTCAGGAGTTGAGATCTGACCAACTTGCTTAAGAGGCGTTGGACTTCCATAATAATCTACATTTACACCATCCAAAACCGCAGCACTCGCTCTACCAGTTCTAACTTTCACCAGCTGACTTTGAAGCGACTTAACAGATTTTGTCATTGAATCTTCTAAAATATTTTTAATGTTATCAATCATAACTTTCCCCTATGAATTTTTACTAGTCACTAAAGTCCCAATTTTTTCACCTTGAACGACTTTATTAATATTTCCGCTTTCAAACATATCAAAAACGATAATATCCATATTGTTATCCATACAAAGACTAATCGCCGTTGAGTCCATAACTTTTAACCCCTGGCTTAGAACATCAATGTAGGATATTTGATCATACTTAATAGCATCACTGTGTAGAGCTGGGTCTTTATCATAAACACCATCCACCTTAGTAGCCTTCATAATTACATCAGCATTGATTTCATTAGCCCTCAAAGCAGCAGTAGTATCTGTTGTAAAATAAGGATTTCCAGTACCAGCAGCAAAGATCACTACTCTCTTTTTCTCAAGATGCCTCATGGCTCGTCTTCTAATATAATTTTCCGCAACTTCTTTCATCTCAATTGCAGATAATACTCTTGTATAAACGCCTTTTCTTTCAAGTGTATCTTGCAAGGCCAAACAATTTATAACCGTAGCAATCATCCCCATATAATCAGAAGTTGAACGGTCCATCCCTGTCGTTGCTCCAGAAACACCACGGTGGATATTTCCTGCCCCAACAACAACCGCGATCTCAATTCCCAAATTATGTATATCAGAAATTTCAGATGCGATTTTTTCAATCATATCGTTATCAATTCCGAAAGAACGATCTCCCGCTAAGGCTTCTCCGGAAAGTTTAAGTAGAATTCTTTTGTATTTCATCAGGCTCCCTAATACGAAAAAAGAGGGCCGAGGCCCCCTTTCTATAACTTAGGCTTGTGTCATTTTTGCGACTTCTTCAGCAAGGTTATCTTCTTTTTTCTCGATCCCCTCACCTAGATTCATTTTGTTAAATCCAACCACAGTAATCTTACCACCAGTCTTAGACTCAACATCAGCAATTAGCTTACTGATAGACATGTCTGGATCTTTAACAAATTTTTGATCCATTAAACAAACTTCAGTAGCAAGCTTATTTAATTTCCCTTTAACAATATTTGGAATCATATTGTCTGGCTTACCTTGCTCTTTTAATTGAGCTTCGTAAACTTTTGCTTCTCTATCTTTAAAATCTTGGTCGATATCATCAGAAGTTAAAAACTTTGGATCAGCAGCAGCTACGTGTAAGCAAAGGTCACTTACAAGTGCTTTGAACTCATCTTTACCTGCAGTTGCAGCTGAGTCAGCAGTAACTTCTACCAGAACACCAATTTTTCCAGAGTGAACATAAGATCCAATTCTTCCTTCACCACTGATTGTTCTTTTATCAAATCTTCTAATATCGATTTTCTCACCAATTTTAAGAGTAAGCTCTTGAACAACTTCTTGAACTGTTCTGTCACCCATTTTTTCTTCTTTAAGAGCTGCAACATCAGATGCAGAAGAAGTAACTAAATGATTTGCGACTTTGGTTACAAAGTTTTTGAAGTCGTCATTTTTCGCAACAAAGTCAGTTTCACAGTTGATTTCAACAACGGCACCAACGTTACCTTCAACAACAGCACCAATTAAACCTTCAGCAGCAACTCTTGTAGCTTTTTTAGCAGCTGCGGCCAAACCTTTTTGTCTTAAAAAATCTACTGCAGCATTAATATCACCGTTATTCTCTGTAAGAGCTTTCTTACAGTCCATCATTCCGGCACCAGTTTTTTCTCTTAATTCTTTTACGTCTTTTGCTGTAAATGACATTTTAAAATCCTTATCTCTATATAGGGTTAATTTTATTCTTCTAACTTTAGTTCTGGATCTTTCGCGTATTTATCAAGAATTTCTTTTTCAAGATTTACGTCTCTAACATCACCAGCTTCTCTCTTCACTCCTGAGCTTCCTTCAGCAACTGCATTTCCGAAATAGCTTGTAAAAAGAGTAATAGACTTGATTGCATCATCATTACCTGGAACGATAAAATCAACACCTTCTGGATCACAGTTTGTATCTGTAATTGCAACTACAGGAATACCAAGTAAGTTTGCTTCTTTAACTGCAATTCTTTCATTGTTAGGATCAACAACAAAAATAGCTCCTGGAAGCTTTCTCATGTTCTTGATTCCACCTAAGTTTTTCTCTAACTTAGATACTTCTTTTTCAACTTTAGATTGTTCTTTTTTTGTAAGAAGTTTGAAATCACCAGTCTCTTTCATTTTTTCAACTTTTCTAAGTTTATCAATTGATTGAGCGATAGTTTTATAGTTAGTTAACATTCCACCTAGCCATCTTGAAGTAACGTGAAAAGCTCCACAGTTATCAGCAGCGTCTCTAACAACACTTGATGCTTGTCTTTTTGTACCAACAAAAAGAACTGACTTACCACTAGCAGCAGTGCTCTTGATAAAATCATAAGCTTTTTTAGCCATAGGAATTGTTTGTTCTAGATCGATTACGTAAACACCGTTTCTTTCACCATATACGTATGGTTTCATTTTCGGGTTCCATTTGTGAGTTTGATGACCGAAGTGTGCTCCAGCCTCTAATAGGTCTTTTAGTTCTAAAGAATTAGCCATGAATGTCTCCTTGGTGGTTAATTCGAATCGCCTCAGCCCCAAAAGAGGACCATCCAAGTGAAGCGATTATTGTTAATCTGACGCTTATGCGTAATGGCAGCATTTTTAACATATACTGCCTATCTATGGCAAGGGTTTAAGCTTTTTGCCTAGCCTGCCTTAATGACTTTTCTTGGCTTGGAGCCTTGCGCAGGCCCTACCACCCCGTTACGCTCCATTTCCTCAACGATATTTGCAGCTCGATTATAGCCAACTCGCAGACGGCGCTGCAGCATTGAAGCCGATGCACTCCCTGCTTCCATCACAACTTCAAGCGCTTGTTGATACATCGGGTCATCGGAGGTGCCTGAAGTAAAACTTGCGGCCACTGTATCTGAGTCATCCATCTCCTCTCCACCGTTTTCCAGAAAATCTACTGCGTTTTCATCAAAAACCTGTGGAAGCGTTTCCAGTTTTTGAATCATTCCTTCAATTTCACTTTCATCAACAAAAGAAGAGTGAAGTCTCAATAGATCAACTCCATGTTTATAAAGCATATCTCCTTTCCCTAAAAGTTTCTCAGATCCATACTGATCCAAAATAGTTTTACTATCGTGTCCAGTAGAAACTCTGAATGAAACTCTGGTCGGGAAATTTGCTTTAATAATACCGGTAACAACATCTGTAGAAGGTCTTTGTGTTGCAACTACCAAATGAATCCCAGCAGCTCTAGCCTTGGCTGCCAGTCTATTTACGTTTGTTTCAATTTCTTTCCCCATCTTTGAAAGAATCAAGTCTGCAAACTCATCAATTACAATAACAATGTATGGAAGTTTGTAACCCTCATGGTGATCAGCATAGTATTCATTTATTTTAAACAATATTGATTCGTCGCAAGTAGCAATTTTCTTATTAAAGCCTTCAATATTCTTAACCCCCATCTCACGCAGTATGGTGTATCTTCGCTCCATCTCCTCTACTGCCCACAACAATGCCACTGCCGAATTTTTTGGTTGTGTTAGTACCGGTAACATCAGGTGTGGAAGGTTTGCAAACAGGGCCAATTCTAACTGCTTTGGATCGATCAGAATCAATTTTAGATCTTGAGGTGATTTTTTAATAATTAAAGATACTAACAATGTGTTAACAAATACCGACTTACCAGCACCTGTTGCACCGGCAACGAGCATATGTGGCATTCCCGCAAGGTCTACAACTTTTACTGCACCAAAAGCATCTTTCCCCATAGCAATAGGTAGTCTTTGTTGAGAATCATTGAATGCTTTTGATTTAAGAACTTCATCAAGCAGAATATAATCCCTAGGATTTCTTGGCACTTCAATACCAATTGTTGATTTACCTCGCATAGGATACACAAGTCTAATAGGTGCACCATTTAGAGCAAGTCCAATATCATCACTCAATCCCGTAACCTTTGAAACTTTAACCCCAGAACCAAGCTCTAATTCGAAAGTGTCAACAACTGGCCCTTTAAGAATATTGATAATTTTTCCATCGACCTTAAATTCGCCAAGCTTGGTTTCAATTGCATCCGTGATAGTTTCGAAATATTTAGAACTAGGTCCATCGCCATTTGTATGACTACTATTTTGAGCAATACAGTCGATAAGCTCTTTAGAGTCAAAGAATCGTGTTTTAATTTTTCTCTTCTTCTTAACCACTTTTTTAGTCTGGCCATCTTCGCCGACAATTTCCTTAACTTCATTTTCAAAACTCGGAAGAAATTCTTCTTGCTCTTCAACTCCACTTGCTACAACTTCAGCATTTTCATTCTCAACTTCGCTATCACCAACACCTTGAGTTGTATCTGCTAGTACTTCCTCAACAACTTCGTATTCCTCATATTCATCACTAGCTGGAGAACCAATTGTGTTTTGAGGCTTCTTAAAAATCATCTCAAGCTTAACTTTCATATTGGTAATTTTCGAACGAACTCCTCCCATCAGTCTTGGTGGTTGATAACCGATCAGCTTAACTCGGTGAGCTTTCTGTAATATTTTTAAACCAAATGTTTCAAGTCGGATTTGTATACGTTTTAACAATACAAAAAATGCACCTCTTAGCGTTAGATAACTAACCAAAACAACCATTCCTAAGAATGAAAAAAAGGAAATATATGCAGTAATATATTTTTGCGAAATAAGATTTAAACCTCGTCCCAAATATTGAGGAGCAACCATAAAAGTTAAAAAATAAAATGTGATAACCAAGCACGCAGCTACAAAAGCATCCGTTTTTCTCTCTCTACGAATTAAAATAAATTTGTATACAGCAAGGTATAGTAACGTTGGAATCAATAACCATGGACCGATATAGTAAGCTAGTTCTGCAATGAAAGAAGATAGATAATAAGTGAGTGCAAAATAACTATCACTTGAACTCGATATCGAGAATGAGTGATCCGGAAGTGCATCTGCTAGCAAAAAATGCGCTACACAAAAAAGAGATAATAGGGATAAGGACACAAGTTCTATGGTTAAAATTTTTCGTAACATATTAAAATTTTAAATGCCCTACAAGACTTTAGCAACTTGTGTTAGCTCTCGAAGTATTTTACTCAAGTAAGGGAGCTAAATCTGGAAATACTTTCTGAAAATCTTCGCCCCGTATTTGATCCAACTTAATGGTTCGATCTTTAAATTCTTTCAAAAGATCACTATGATCTTCCTTCATCATAAATTTTATTTGATTTGAGATTGCAATCGATAAGTATCCCCAGTCCACCTCAGGAAAAAGTCGAGGTAAATTCTTTAAATACATTAATAATTTAAATCGAACTTTCTTTTTTATATTCAAAGGTAATACCTGCATTCGATAACATTCAGGTGTAACAAGAGTATTTAGGACAAACCCTTTCTCATCAATGAATTTATTACTGAATAAGTATTCATGAATTTCGGCTAGCCTATTGATATTAAAGAGACTAACTGTGCAATTAATTAAAATTTTCGCATGAGGCAGCTGCTCTTTAATTTGGGACAAATTTTCAACAAACTTTGTCCATTCAAGACCAGACCGAAAATATTCTCCTCTTTCCCCTATTTCATCTAGGCTAACTATCAATTGAACAGACTTAAACTTTCTCCATAAATCGATTAAATCGTACTTTTTGAAACGCAGCACACTTAAATTTGTACTATAACTCAAAGAAACATCCACCAAATTATGCTCAATTAGATAATCTAAACAATCGTAATGTTCTTGCATCATCAATGGCTCACCCCCAGCAAAGTAGGCAGTTTTCACATTTTTAAGCTGCTCAAATAATTCTGTTTTAATTTGAGGGTTTTCAGCAATATCATTAACAAGTTTTTGTTCTTCTGACTTAAAATCCCATAATTTTTGATGATCATCATACCAAGAGGTACTCAAAGTAGGCGAACATCCCCTACACTTAAAATTGCATCTATTAGAAAATCTGAAGTCTAAGTACCTTAGCTTTAGATCCTTAACACCTCCATCTCCTTCGGTGTTCTTAACAATTTCAAAATTATCTCGATAGTTTTCATTAAACTGCTTTCGCATAGAAGAAATTCCACTCTCTTCCAGAGTGTAACAATAGTTGCAGTTCGCTACTGGCTGATCGTTCAACATAGAAAGTCGTGTTTCTTTAAATTTCTGAGAGTTCCAAGTGCTTTGAATATTTCCCTCTTTAAGAGAACCGAAAGAATCTTCGTGAGGTGAAACACAGCAAGGTAAAGTGTTTAAATTTGGTAAGATATATAGATGCACCCATGGAGCCATACAGAAATGCTTGCTCGAATCAAGTTTATCTAGATTGTTTATAATTTTATCCATTGAATATAGTTTTAAAATAAAGCGGCGCTATTTCAAGGATTATTTAAAAAGGGCCCTCAATTGAGGGCCTATAAATTAAACTCGACTCATTAAATTATCAATAGTCTGAATATGGGTCTTTTGGTTTGGAATGAAAGTTGAACGAATCTGGCTTTTTAGATTTTCTGGAATATTTTTATCTAAAGCGCTCTCGTACTGCTTCAATCCATGCTCTTCGCCCTCTTTAAGGGCTTTAAGTGCAGCTTTTTCACCAAATGTTTTAGCAACTCCAGTCACTAAGCCTGCCCAGCTTCCCCAGGCTCCACTCGAGTCTGGTGTATCTGTCTGCAGGCTCTCTCCATGACTAAGTAGTTCTCTCACGGCTGCTTTATGATCTGCAGAAAAACCTCTAAGCTCATCTAATGTGCTATCAGTTCCATATTTTTCAAATACTTGGCGATATGTTTCGACTGCTGATCTTTCACCTTTAATTAAATCTTTTACTTCTGATTTATCAATCTTTTCCATTTTTGACTCCTTTAATTAGATTTTAAACTTACTTTCTATTACTCAGAGTATTCTTGTCTCTCATTACGAGCCTCAAGTGCGTCGTCATAGTCTACGTCTAGTTCATCTAATGTTTCTGAATTAAGACGACCTGTTTGCACTAGATCATTATCTTTTTGAAATTTTTTGATCGCAACTTCTGTTTCACTATCAAATTTTCCATCGATATTCGAAATCTTAAATCCCTTATTAGAAAGCGCTCTTTCAGCATCTTGAAAAACTCTTGCCGGAATATTTCCACCATCTACTGCTTTTTTACTGTCAGCCATGGCGTGAGTTCTATCTGCAGAACTTGCGGCTCCTGGGCCGTTAACATTTTCCATAGTTGCTTTTGGTGGCTCTGAAGTAACTGTTTTAGCCTTTGTTTTCATATCTTCAGCGTTAGCTGATAGCGCTACGAAACAAGAAATCGCTAATCCTGAAATTACCTTTTTACTTTTAGTACTCATAAATACTCCTTCTACATGTTGCATTGTTCGAAATTAGCATTAATTCGAATTGATTAAAGCTAACATCGAGAATATTAGTTTTCATGTAGAGGGGTTTTAGTAAATTTGTAGATTAGTCCATAACTTTTGAGAGAAGCAACATCCACCAATCAATATGTTTTTTAACGATCTGATTAGTAATCTCTTCATTTGGTAGCTCAAAAGTAAAAGTAGGAACAGAATATTTATCAGACATATAGTCTTTTAAAGTCCCTGTAAACTCTTGGCCAAATAGCTCACTAGCAGATGAACTATCAACCGCCATATTAATCGCTTGTTGTGCATAGGCTACTGACTTCTGAGTTAAAATATCATTCATTTTTTTATTTGGAAGTAGCCTATTCCCACAACAGTGATAGTCTACAGCCAGCACACTTCCTGAAAAATTTGCAACATGATTACTAAGACTTGTAACTAAAAGGCTAGCTTCTTGATTCACTAAAAGCTTATCTGAAAAGTCTCGATTTAAATCACGACCCAAACTAGTAAATCTTCTCTTATAGACGATTCCATCAGGATTGATTTTTGGATAAAAAACTATTTCTGCACTAAAATCTAACTTATCTAGCTTAGCTTTTAGATAAGTTGCTAATTCCGATTTACCTAAAACTTTAGTAAGGATACCAAAATACTCATTGCCATGGGCACCTTCAAATAAAACTAGTTTTTTTATTCTTCCAATATGCTTATCGTTAGATACTTTTCCAGCGACTAACAAACGTCCTTCGAAACTTTTACCGTAAGTAAAAAGTTTTTTACCTGCATACAAATTCGAACTAAAAACAATTAGCTGAAATAAGAATATAAATTTATGGAAGTGCTTATACACAGGAATATTTTAACAGAATTAGATTTAATATTCTTAAATGACAGTAACTTTGAGTTTTTTAATGCCCTGATCAACTGTAAATTAGACTTTTCCGAACGAGTGCGCACAAGATTGAGAACCAGCTTGATTTTTAGGCAAAAAAAAAGCTCTGATTAC
>CATLVA010000042.1 GCA_950060715.1 uncultured Oligoflexia bacterium
GTATTCATCTAGCTCTTCATCTGTCAGAGCGCGAGCCGTAGTTAGTAAGTCTATTTCGGTTAAATAAGGGCCTTTAAATGTCTCTTCAATTCGCTCCCTGATATCATCAAAATCTTCTTCATCCGCTGCAAAAGGAATGATAAGTGCTTTTGCCGGAGCAGGAACTTGTGAAATAAAATACTGGTCGAGTTCTCTAAAGTATTCTTGATCTCCTCCACCTGTTAAAAATATACCCAATTTAATTTTCCTTAGGTTAAAATCTTACTGGTTCATTATAAATTAAAAAGTAGGAATATGAAAAAATTAATCTTAGCCTTTTGTCTTCTTTTGTCTCTTAATCTATGGGCGGCTCAAATTATTAAATTTCATGGTGATGTTTTTTTTGATAACGAGAAAGTGTCAGACCTGATTATTTTAAATCAAGGGAAAGTGCTTCGAGTCTCTGGCAAGAGAAGCTTTGCGATTGTTCAGTTTGATGATGGTTCGAAATCAATTCTAAAGGATGGAGAAATGATCATTCAAGAGTCTACGTTCAAGAAAACGAAACTAAGCCTTTTAAACGGACTTCTTTCTTCAGTCATAAATCCCGAGCGAAAAACCAGTTTTACGGTGACCACTAAAAATGCCACTCTGGGTGTTCGTGGGACTAAGTTTATGGTGCAAGATTCTGCTCAAGAGACATACCTATGTGTATGTGAAGGCGAAGTTGAAGCTTCTAATCGTGTTGGTAGAGCTTCGGTGAAGCGTGGCGAGGACATACATTTAAACCAGAATACTAAAGACTTTCAAGTCACTGAAGCAAGTAGTGCTATGTGGAAGATGTCTGTAGAACAGTTTTCTCTTATGGGAGTTAAAGTCGCACCAAGAAATTAAGTTCCGCAGAAGGTAGCTGTGATCTTTTCGTCTTCAGTAGGAGGAATTAAAAATTCTTCTCGAGTCGTATCTTTTTGAAAGGGTGTTTGAATAGCTTCCCAAAGTGCGATAAACAATTCTAAATTACCCTCGTTTGCTTCTGATAGGGCCTTTTCAACAATATGATTTCTAGGAATGATAATTGGATTTGTTGTATTCATCTCAATTTGAATAAGATTTTTAGGACGATCTTCTTTTGAAATCAAATCCTGCCAAATGCCGTACCATTTTTCAAAATCTTTATCCTGGATAAAATATGAGTGCTGGCCATTGACTAGCAAGGTTGCAAGTTCACGGTGGGCAGTCGTAAAGTCGAGTTGATGCTTTTCGAGATATGTCCACCAATGATGAATGAATTCCAAGTCGATTGTATTATTTTTTGATAAACCAAATTTAAGTGAGAATTCTAAACAGAGAGCTTTATTGAACTCTTCATCCCATTGATTAAGATACTCTTCTAATTTTTTGTGCTCACTAGCATCTATGACGAGAACAAAACAGCCAGCTAATACACTTAGATTCCAATGAGCGATGGAAGCTTGTTGATTGTAAGCATACCTGGCGTGTCTATCTATTGAACTAAAGACTTGTTTTGAATTGAATTGATCCATAAAAGCACAAGGACCAAAATCTATTGTCTGGCCTGCAAGGCTCATATTATCAGTATTCATTACTCCATGAATAAATCCCACACTCATCCATTTTGCAATTAAGCTGGCCTGATTTTTTAAAATCTCAAAATAAAGATCAGTGACAGATTCAATTTGAGGGTAAAGTCTTTCCTTAAGTATTTGAATCAACTCTTTGAGCTGTTCCGGTTGGTTTCGAGCTGCAAAATACTCGAAACTTCCCACTCGAATATGTGCCTTGGCCAATCTAGAAACAATAGCTCCAGAGAGTTCTTCCTGGCGGTAAACTGTTTCTCCTGTCGCAACAACGCTTAGAGAGCGAGTTGTTGGAATACCCAAGTAGTGTATGGCCTCGCTGATAAGAAATTCTCTGAGGGCTGGACCAAGTGGAGACTTACCATCTCCTCCTCTGGAATAGGGAGTGCGACCAGAGCCTTTTAATTGAAGGTCAAAGTTTTCACCATTTTTACCACTTACTTCACCTAAGAGATGGGCTCTTCCGTCACCTAGTTGAGGAACGAAATGTCCAAATTGATGACCAGCATAATTAAGGGCAATAGGTTTTTGTAGTAGTTTTTGTCCACTCAGTACTAATGCCCTGTCTTTTAGTTGATCGAGCTCTAATTGAAAGGCCAGTTTTTCATTGAATACCACCAATTCTGGTTGAGTTAGTAATTCCTCTGGTCTGGATTCTTTATAGAAGTCAGGGTGGTGTTCAAGGTATCTAGATGGTTTAAGCATGTCATGAAATTAGCATGTCGTTGCAAATATGCAAAGGCTTTGGGATAGTGGAGTTATGGCATTTTATAAAGACCCAATGTTTTTTCGAGACAGTAAACTGAGTAGTGAAGAGATCGATAATAAACTTGGTTTAAAAATTCAGCATACAGAAAAGCTTTTAGTCGATGACTGTAAGAGTATTAATCGAGAGTTTGATTCAAGAACGTGGATTGGTCTGGATGGGCAAGTTTTAAACACACCTTATTCAGAGCTCTTTGAAATTGTTCAAGCATTAGCTCCTTATGATATTAGCTCAGCAGTAGATTTAGGCGCAGGCTACGGACGTCTAGGGGTGGTGCTTTCAGCTTTTTTTCCGAGAGTCACTTTTGAAGGACATGAACTAATTGAACAAAGAGTAAATGAAGGAAACCAGTTATTTAGAAATTTGAAATTGGATAATTGTTGTCTGCACCAGTCGGATATTGTGAATAGTTTTGAACTCAAGGATTTTGACTTATATTTTATTTATGATTTTAGCGATACTCAAGATTTGAAAATCATTCTAAAAAAATTAGAAGAAAAATTCTTAGAGAGAAACTTTTTTATTATTGCTAGAGGTAGAGCAATTCGCTCACTCATTCAGTATCATTTTCCCGTTTTTTGGGCACAGGAGAATGCATTTCACCAAGAGAATTGGTCTCTCTATAAGTCTCTCCTTTAAAATAAATCAAAACTTAGTTATTATATTTTCTATGTTTAAAACTCTTATCATTCTTATATTTAGTATTAATATTGCTCATGCCGATTTCGAGAAGTGGAAGGTTCAATATGCAAACCGTGCAGTTAAAAGAGGTTTAAAAAAAGACTTTGTATTGAAGGAGTTAAAATCAGTTAAGTTCGATCCAGAAGTTGTGAAAAAAGACAGAAATCAAATTATTTTAGATAATGAAAAAGATTACCAAGCCTTTATCAAAAGATGGTTAAAGCAAGATCCCACTCGAGTCGAAGTCGGCAAGCAGAAGCTAAAAGAGCATAGTAAATTACTTAGAAAAATAGAAAAAAAATACGGCGTTGATAAAGAAGTTATCGTGGCACTTTGGGGAACCGAAACTTTTTACGGTAAAATTACTGGTGACTACGATATCATATCCTCTCTTGCCACTTTGTCTTATGACGGTCGTAGAAGCTCTTTTTTTGAAAAGCAATTGAATGCGGCATTGAGGCTCATTCAACAGGGACATGTTCAAAGAAAGAATCTAAAGGGAAGTTGGGCTGGAGCCACTGGTCATTGTCAGTTTATGCCATCAAATATTCCAGTTTACGCACAAGATTTTAATGGTGATGGTAAAAAAGATATATGGAACACTCATGCGGATATATTTGCTTCCATCGCAAATTACCTTAGTAAAAATGGGTGGAAGAAAGGAAAAAGTATTGGAAGCCTCGCCGTAAATACTAAAAATAAAAAACTTAGCTTTGACAGATATCGCTCAAAGTCTGAATATAATAAGCTTGGTTTTAGACATATTAACGGAAAGAAGATTTCAGGAAATTGGTCGAGAAGAAAAATGGCCGAAATCCCAATGAAAAATTCGCCGGTTATTTTAAGAGGGTCTAACTACACGCCGCTATTAAAATGGAATCGTTCAAGTTTGTTTGCGGCTTTTAATATTTTGTTAGTCAATGGGTTTAGAGGAGAGTAATAGGTGAGAAAATTGTTTCTAGTAGTAGTTGGTATTGTTGTTGTCTTTATGCTGAAGCAAATGTTTTTATTATCTCCTTCTGTCGGTGCAAATAATATTTGGATTTTAACTGGTGCAGTATTGCTGGCCATTATAACCATAGAAAATTATGTCTTATCTCAAAGGACCAGAGTAGGTCATGCAAGTGCGCAGGCTGAGACTATAGGAGACCGAGTACGTAGGGCCTCAGTCGCTGTAGGCGTTGATTTAAAATTGGAACTTATTTTGAGAACAGTGTTAAAAAATGATGGAAAAATTGCAGCGATAAAAGCTTTAAGAGAAGAGACAGGAATGGATCTGAGGGATGCAAAAGATTTTATCGAAACACTAGAGGCTTCTTAAAGCTCAAGAGGACTAATGTCCCCTTGAGTATTGGTTTTATTCAATATTGTGATAAACAGTTACGACGTCTTCGTCCGATTCTAATAAATCAATCAACCTTTCAAGTTGAGTCAAAGTATCATCATCATCAACAGCTTTTAAATTATTAGGAATTCTTTGAAGACCGGCTTCTTCTGGTTTAGTTCCTAATTCCTCAAGCTTGTTTTGAATTGTTCCAAAAGATTCCATTGGACCTGTAACTTCAAACATACCGTCTTCAGTTTCGATATCTTCAGCTCCAGCATCAATCATTTCTAATGTAAATTCATCTTCGTCGATATTTTCTTTTGGTACGGTAAAGACCGCTTTTCTATCAAATATAAATTGAAGCGATCCATCTTTTCCAAGTGAACCACCTGTTTTATTAAAATATGATCTTACATTAGCTACAGTTCTAGTAACATTATTTGTTGAAGTTTCTACAAATACAGCAACTCCGCCAGGGCCATAACCTTCATAAGTAACATCTGTATAACCTTCGCCATCTCCACCTAGACCTCTTTTAATCGCACGATCAATATTGTCTTTAGGGACGTTAAATTTTCTACATCTATCAAGGGCGATTCTTAATAGAAAGTTTGTATCAGGATCACCACCACCACTTTTAACTGCTGTTGCAACGTCGTGCAGTGCTTTTGTATATACTTGACTCTTTGCTTTATCCGCAGCACCCTTTTTGGCCGCAATTTTAGCAGATTTTCTTCCCATATTTACCTCCTCGGGTATTATAGGTGGCCAAATATGGGTCGTCTAGTGTCTATATTCTGTGTTTTAAGAAATACTGCGAAGAGTAATTTAACTAACTTCACTTTACATTAAGAAGCCACCTAGATTTAATACTCTGATGGATACAGAATATTTTCTACATAAAATCTCAAATAAATTGGCCTTGATGGATCTTGGAATTAATAGGCTTGAAAAAAAGATCGACGAAGATAATAAGCCTATTGTGGCAAAGCTAGTGAAAGCTAGTGGCGAGGCGCTAGAGCTCCTCGCCGAGTTTAAAGAAATTTATAAAAAAGAAAATAATAAATAGGGGAAAGCAAATGCTTTTCCAAAATATTTGTCATCCGGTGTTCTGTAGCGTCCACATCCCATAATTTGGTTATCCTCAAAAATAAAATCGCCTTTTAGCATAATATATTGTTGATGATTTCCTTGCCTAAGTGGAATGGCCCTCCAAGTCGGTCTAACTGTCGAGCTGGTTTGTATTTGATTGATTGTGAGTTCATGAATCCAACCCATATTGTTTATAAATACCTTTGCGTCGTTTATGTAAATTCTCGCATCAGGAGAAACCACCCCGCTTCTTCTTTTGTTATATTCGGCGAGGTTTTCTATACTTTGGGTCTTGGTATTAAAAACAGTCACACCATTAAAACCTTTTTCACTCTGTCCTGTCATCGCTACATAGAGTAGATCTCCTTCAGAAGCTACTGATACGGCACTTGATAGGTGCCCCGATTGGTTCACAGTGTTTATAGCGTAATTAGTTCCAAATGTTCTTGTGTTAAGTTCAAATCGAAGAATCCCTCTTTTTCCACGTGCAATATAAATAGAGTAGTCGGATTCGTGAAAACTTAGACCAAGAGATTTGTATTGATTGCTTTTTGGTAATGCAAATTTATCCAAAAAATTTGCCTTGTGATCAAGCTCAATCAAAAAATCATTAGTTAATATAAAAATGCTTTCATTCACTACTGTGAAATCCTTGATTCTTCCAATCCATGAAGCCAGTTGGATGGTTTTTTTAGGTGTTGTGAGTAGGCTAATACGATGATTCTCACTCATCCTACGCTGGATAAAGAAATCGCCATATAGGGACTTTGCATGGAGAAGTTCAAATGTGTAAAGATTGGGGCCGCTTTGCTCAACTGTGTAAGGACAAAAGTTTTTATCTAAGTCTTGTAGCGTGACATTTGCAAAAACTAATTTAGAAACTAATAGGGATAAAATGACGGCCAATCCGTTTTTCATAGAAACTCCTTTGTGAGTGTTAATGCTAGCCCTCAGGAAATCATCCTTGGAGTCTTGGTGCGTTATAAATCCGGCTTGAAAGCGGTAATTTTATTGCTTAAGATTAGTTTACATGAATTTTAAGGAGTAATTATGACAAATAAAGTTTCTGCACAGCATATTTTAGTCGATCAAGAATTTGAAGCCAAAGATCTTTTGAAGAAAATTAATGATGGTGCCGATTTTGGGGCACTGGCAAAGGATTTTTCAAAATGTGGATCAGCAGCTCAAGGTGGTGACTTAGGAGAATTTGGTAAAGGTATGATGGTAAAGCCGTTTGAAGAGGCTGCTTTTAATTTAGAAGTGGGACAAGTAAGTGAGCCTGTTCAAACTCAATTTGGTTATCATCTGATTAAAAGAAATGCTTAAGCAAAAAATTAAAGACAAACTTTTGACCAAGGCCCAGGCTGATCTGGCAGCTGCACTTGATGTTAGTGAGGCTGCCAATGATTACAAGGTAGCCGATGATATGAAGCAGGAAGGGAAATACGATACTCGCGCAATTGAGGCTGGTTACCTTGCTGGGGCTCAGGCGAAGCGAGTTGAAGAACTTAAGCTCGAAGTTCAAATGATTGAAGAACTTCCTGTTCGTGATTTTGAATCTGGAGAAGCCGTTTCGGTAGGTGCTTTAGTAGAGCTCTCTTTTAATGAGACGAATCAGCTGTATTTTATCTCTTCAACTGCTGGTGGAACAATGTTCAATATTGATGGAAAACCGGTATTAGTGATATCAGTCTTTTCTCCTATCGGTGCTGCTGTTGTGAATTTAGAAGCAGGCGAGAGCTTTGAACTTGAAATGCCTAGTGGTAATCGAATTTATGAAGTTGTAGGAGTCAGCTAGTTTGGGATCAAAAAAACTGATACAAATTTTAAAGTCAAATCATAAGCATTGGGTCGGAGATGGCTTTCATGTGCATACGATGTTTCATCCTCATATGATTGAGTATCATTACACTTCACCTTTTATCATGATGGACTATGCTCCTACTCAATTTTTTCCAAGTACCTCAGCCAAAAGAGGTGTCGGAGAACATCCTCATCGTGGTTTTGAAACGGTGACATTTGCACTTAAGGGGGAAATAGAGCATAGAGATTCCTCCGGGGGGGGAGGTGTTATTGGAACTGGTGATGTTCAATGGATGAGTGCTGCCTCTGGACTGGTTCATGATGAGTTTCATTCAAGTGAGTTTGCAAAAACTGGTGGAGATTTTGAGATGGTTCAGTTGTGGGTGAATCTTCCAGCAAGTGAGAAGATGAATCCTCCAAAGTACCAAGGTATTAAGGACTCTGATTGCCCAAGAGTGAAATTAGAAAATGGAAAAGCAAAGATTTATGCTGGGGAGTTCGAAGGAGTATCAGGTCCAGGAATAAGTTATACTCCGATCAACCTGTTTGAATTCAACGTTCAAAAAGATTTTGGGCATAAATTTGAGTTAGATGAGGGAAGTAATACTTTAATTCTTTTGTTGGAAGGGGAGTTAAACCTAGGTGATAAGTCTTTCGATGATCATTCATTGGCAATTCTATCTCGTGCCGGTACTAGCTTTGAGTTGAAGGCAAAAGAAGATTCTCGTTTTATCATATTTAATGGGCAACCGATTGATGAGCCGATTGTGGCCCATGGTCCTTTCGTCATGAATTCCAAGGAAGAAATCATTCAGGCAATTGAAGACTTTCAAAATGGAAAAATGGGAAGGTTGGTATGAAGTTTTTAATTCTTTTAGCATTGATATCGAGCCCAATTCTTGCAAAAGACAAAAAGAAGTCTGGAAAGGCTGAAGAGAAACCTTTAACTAAAAAAGAAGTTAAAAAATTGAGAAAAAAGGCAAAGAAAGTTTGTGAGGCAAAAGAGAAGAAATGTGAAGAGGATTTTTTCAAAAAGAATTTAGGTCAGTGTAAAGAGAGGATGAAAAAATGCGAAAAAGCCTATCGCGCCAAGTATAAACTGCCCCAGTAACGTGGGCGATATATTGTTACATCTATGGTGAACTTAAAGAATCGACCCTCATCGTAACTTCAAAGAAATCAATCACTTAATCCATTCTGTTTTAATACATTATTGCATTGAAAGGGGCATGAAACGTAACTGCCCTACAAAGTCATGTCATTCAGATCGAATTATCAAAAACGGATTTTACTACCGAATAAACGATGCTCGTAAAATTCAACGCTTTAAGTGCGTAAAATGCGCTACTAAATTTAGCGCATCGACTGGAACTTTGGAATTTGGACAGAAAAAAAGAAGAGTGAATTTTTTATTGCTAAAGCTTTTTTGCTCCAAAGTCTCTCAAAGAAGAGCTGCAAAAATTGCTGGCGTCAATAAAAATACAGTAGCGCACAAATTTGATTATTGGGCGAAAAAAGCTGAACTCAAAAATCGAAAGTTCAATGAGAAATTAGCAAAAAATCCTGCCCAGCATATTCAATTTGATGACCTGATAACCAAAGAAAAAACGAAGCTTAAACCACTCTCTGTCACTGTTGCCGT
>CATLVA010000043.1 GCA_950060715.1 uncultured Oligoflexia bacterium
CCTTCTGAGGCAGATTGCCAACCTTAAAAAGTATGTAAAAACTACATTGCTCCATGAATGTGGAGCAATGTGCTCCAAAAATAGTTTAATATTGGAATTGTATGAATCAGGAAAATAATTACCGAGACATTCTCCAAGTTGAATTTCAATCCAGGAAGGCCAGAAATCAATATTATTCACTGAGAGCTTTTGCACAATCCATTGGGATTGGCTCAGGAGCATTGAGTGAAATCTTAAATGGAAAAAGAAACCTAGGGCTTAATAAAGCTCAGACTATAGTTGAGAAACTAAACTTTGATGAGTTTGAAAAAGCTGCTTTTTTAAATTCAGTTCAATCCAATTCTACTGGAGTCACAAGCACTCCCAAACGAAAGAATACAGAACTAAGTCTTGAAGCATTTGAAATCGTTTCAAGCACCGATTGTATGTCTATATTGGCGCTTGCTGATTTAGATGATTTTAGACTTGATGTCGAGTGGATTGCCTATAGGTTAGGAATCAAAATTAAAGATGTAGAAGACTCATTAAAAAAGATGAGGTTAGTTGGATTACTAAAAGAAGTAGACGGAGTTGAAATGATTTCTGATGACTTTGTTTTCAGTCCTGAGGAAATCCCTTCTCGTGCCGTAAAAAACTATCATCATCAAATGTTAAGTAAAGCATCAACAGCTTTAGAAGAGCAGATGGTTCAAAAGAGAGATATATCAGGCATCTCTTTTGCTATTGATAAAAAAGACATTGAAAGTATTAAGAAAGATATCCTTAACTTTCAAAAACGAATGGTAAAAAAATATTCAGAAGGCAAAAAGAATGAAGTTTATCACCTTGAGATGGCACTTTTTGCGCTAACTAATGAGGAATTATGAAAAAGATATTTAGTTTAACATTAATTTTAGCGACTCAATTAAGCTTTGCTGCTCAGACAGCTCAAGGTCCAGTGAGAGTTGGAAATGGCGACGATGGTGAAGACCTTCAAAGCTTCGAGGTGATCGAAGATGGAGCAATTGTTGAAGCAAGACAGAAAGCCGTACAGCTTTTGAAGTCATTTAAGATTCAGAAGATTGAAGGATTAGGAAATTTAATTCCAGAAGTCGAAAATACTAAACTTTATATGACAAAGAAGGGACTAAACCCAGCTGAGCTTGCCAAGCTTGGAGCTTTTACGAGTGATGCAACTGGGCTCGTTTATGCTCGTACTATGCCAGAGCCATATGCTCCGACTAGGTTCTTTCCTGCAGCTGCCAAATTAGATGAATCCCAACTGATTGCTCTGCATATTCATGAAGCACTACATAGAGCTCTTGCTCCTGATATTAGAGAGAATGAGCAAGTGGCGACAACAATCACTGAGAGCATCGTGGAACCTAATGCATCATTTGATCGAATAGAAGCAACGGTGGCCAGGTTTAGAAGAGAAAAAAATCAGCAGGTGATTGCCGCAAATAATGGTTATACGGGAGCCTCTCAAATCAAGGTTCCTGAGAAATCTAGATTAAAGAATCCATCCACTTTTGGCTTGGAAGCACGCCTTTTTAATCGAGACGAAGATTCAGAAATTGTCACAGGTAAAAAAATAACAAGTATGTATTTACTACGAAGTCATCTCTATCCTTTTGGTAAAAATGAGTCAGCCATGGGAATTGGGATAGATGCATCGGTCGTAAAGACAGAGGACGATAGTTTTATGGGGCCACTGTCAGTAGGTGCTAGGTATCGGTTATACACCCACAGGGATTTTGATATAGAAGGTTTTGCTCAAGTTAATTTAAATACACTCTCTGATGAGGAACTGAAGAACTCAATGATGGGACGTGATACTCATACAGTTGGGTTAACTTTAGAGACACAGAGAGATTATTTTTATATCCAAAATGATTTGTTTTACACTTTTGAATCTGAGGTTGAGGAGAAGGTTGGAAATGTGGACTATACTTATACTTTTGGAAGTATCCTGGGGATTAACCTTAAGGCTGGAACTCATTACAAGAACTTTATGCTAGGTGGTTTTGCTGAAGTTCTGCTTGCTGATAATTTTATAGCCGAAGGTGGAGATTACAACTATGAGACGGGGAGGTTGCGAATCGTTTCATGGGGACCTAATATTGAGTATCGTAAGAAAAACTATTCATTGAGTTTAAGAGGTCGATTCATTCTAGATTCTTCTAAAGGAGCTAGCTATGATTACCTTTCAGATTTGATGGGGTACGGAGTAGGGCAAGGAAGTCTACAAACACAAGTTAATGTATTCTTTTAAAGGAAAGAGCTGTGAAGTTTAATTGGTTTTTTATCATTTTAGCTACGGGTATCCTTCAATCATGTGGTGTAAGCCCATATGAAGATGTTGATGGAGATGATTATTACGAGCAAAAGTTCTTCTCTAATGGAGTGAAATTAATTAGTCCCTCCATTGATGACCCTCGTGATGAGCGATCAATGAAACAAGACTCCTATAAATTGAATTCAAAAGCACGATTACTGGCTCGCTTAGAGAAAATTTCCGATCGTAGCGGACGAGCCGTCGTCAATGATGAAAAGCGCATGTATTTTGCGATTAGTTCAGATAGCTTTATTGATAATCAGTCTCAGTATGAAACAAATATTCAAATCTGTCCTCTAACGACAAACTGGATGATGCTTGCTACTTGGAATCAAGCTCATCCCTTTCCAGATTCCAACGGAAAGTGGAAGAAAAAGGGTGGTGATTACGCTGAAGAAGATTGCGTGACAGCGGATTTATCCTATCCTGACGGCAGAGAAGACTCCTTGTATTTTGATGTAAGTGATTGGTATGTCTATTATGTTCAGTCCCATAAGAAGAATTATGGTCTTGTCATCAAAGTAGATGGTGAAGTTGAAATATTCGGTGAGGAAGACACACTTCGGGCACCTAGGTTTATTTGGCAGGCCAGATAGGTATTTTTGTAAATAATTCATATTTTTTAATATAGATCGCGCCTTAGTCTATTAAAGATGATAAAAGTGCCGCATGAAAAATCAAAGAAGATCTAGTTTTAATGACCCTGCTAAAAAATTCACAAAAATTTATGTGGGGAATCTTGTCTATTCTATGGATGAGGGAAATATCCACAGTATTTTCGCAAAGTACGGTAAAGTGGGAAAAATTGAAGTAATCCGCGACCCGAAGACAAAGCAAAGCAAGGGAATCGCATTCCTGCAAATGTACAATAAAGAGGATGCTAAAAAAGCGATTACCAAACTTAACGGAAGTCAAATTAACGGTAGAACATTGAAAGTAAGTGTTGCCTTGGAGCGTGGTGTAAGCAAATAGTGCGTGGCACTGTTTGGCTAAACTTAGACTTATCTAACTTATAACTTTTTTTTCCTTTTAGAATAAAGTTCTCGTTGCTATTCGTATTGGATTGAAATTATATTAATTAATCAAATCTATTAGACTAACTGGTTTCATGAAAAATTTGTTGTACGTCGTGTTATTTCTCACTTTTACCCTTTCTTCTCAAGGCAAGGAGATTGCAATTTCATTTGATGACTGTCCGTCAGGTAGTAGTCATTTTCAGTCAGGCGAAGAGCGAACGAGAAAACTTATTGAAGGCTTAAACGAGTCAGGTGTTAAACAGGCCATCTTTTTCTGTAACTCTCGACGTGTAGTTGAAGGTGGCACTAATAAAAAAAGGCTTATTCAACTTTCTGATGCTGGCCATATAGTTGGAAACCATACTCATTCACACCTAAATTTAGATGTGGTGGGAAGTGAGCTTTTCATTGAAGATATAAAACTCGCTGAAAAGCATTTGAAGTCTATTCCACGTTATCAAAAGTTTTTTCGTTACCCTTATTTAAACAGTGGCAAAACTCTTAAGGAGAGGGCCGAGGTTTTGGCTGCTTTAAATCAGATGGGATATCGACACGGTTATGTCACAGTTGATAATTATGATTGGTATATGGACTCTCTTTTTAGAGATGCACTTCGAGAAAAAAAGAAAATTGACTATAAAAAACTGGGTGAGTTCTACGTTAAGTATTTAATTGAGAGCGTAGAGTTCTATGATGAAATGGCATTAAAAGTTGTTGGGAAGTCTCCAAAACATGTATTGTTGCTCCATGAAAACGATCTCGCATCTCTCTATATTAAAGACTTTATTATGGCATTAAAAGCTAAGGGATGGAGAGTGATTCCAGCGGAAGATGCCTATACTGATGAGTTTACTATTCCTGATCCAGAGATCGTTATGGGGCAAAGCCGAATTGTCCGAGTGGCCAAGGCCAAAGGCTATCAAGGAAAGCTTAAACATGAGCTAGAAAATGAAGTGAGTTGGTTCGGCCTTTTAGAGAAACTTAAAATTATAAAATAAAAAAAGCCTCAACTGAGGCTTTTTTTATACGTTAACTTGTTTTGCTTCAAAAATTTTATTAGCTTTGTTGACTACTGATTGGCAGTCTGGACTGAGGTTTTTCACATAGACCTCTTTTCCAAGCTTCTTATATTTTGCCACAATATTATTAATGACTTCAATACTTGAATAGTCACATACCTTTGAGTCTTTGAAGTCCATGAAAATCTCCTGTGGATCTTCTGCTGGATTAAACAGAGCTTGAAAGCTTTGAACCGAACCAAAGAACAATGGTCCTTTGAGGATATAATGTTTTCCCCCGTTAGAGTCGATGTATTCAATATGGTTAATATACTCTGATTTCTCCCATGCAAACTTTAAAGCTGAAAAGATAACTCCACAGAAGACTGCGATTGCAAGGTCAGTGAAGACAGTAACACTTGATACAAGAATGATAACAAATGCATCACTACGAGGGATTTTATTGAGTACTCTGATACTTGACCATGCGAATGTTCCAATTACTACCATGAACATAATTCCGACAAGTGCAGCTAGAGGGATCATTTCAATAAAGGCGGAACCACTTAAAATGAAAAAAAGTAAAAAGAGAGCGGCACTAATACCTGAAGCTCTTCCTCTTCCTCCTGAGTTTACATTGATCATACTCTGGCCAATCATGGCACATCCACCCATACCACCAAAAAAGCCAGTCACAATATTTGCCACACCCTGACCAATACATTCCTTGTTGGCACGCCCTCTTGTTTCAGTTACCTCATCAACAAGCTGAAGTGTCATGAGAGATTCAATTAAACCTACCGCGGCTAAAATTGCAGAGTAAGGGAGAATAATTTTTAAAGTTTCGAGGCTGAAGTTAACCTGAGGAATATGAAAACTTGGTAGTCCTCCTCCAACGGATGCCATATCTGCAACTGTTCGAGTGTCTATATTAAAAAAGTGAACTATAGCCGTGATTATTCCAATCGCCGCTAAGGAAGAAGGAACTGCTTTCGTAAGTTTAGGAAGTCCAACGATAATAAGCATCGTTAAGCCCACAAGTCCTAGCATAACTAGCATATCTGTTTGGCCAAGCCATTGAGTTACACCGTTGGCATCAGTGAATTTAAACTGAGAAAGCTGGGCCATAAAAATGACGATCGCAAGACCATTTACGAACCCTAACATTACTGGATGGGGAATTAGTCTGACAAACTTTCCAAGCTGCAGGACACCCGCAAGAATTTGGATAAGACCCATTAACACAACTGCAGCAAAAAGGTATTCAACCCCATGCTGCGCTACCAGCGTAACAATTACAACTGCAAGAGCTCCAGTTGCTCCTGAAATCATTCCTGGTCTTCCACCGAGAATGGCAGTAATTAGCCCGATAAAGAAAGCTGAATAGAGCCCAACTAATGGTTCAACACCTGCGACAAACGCAAATGCGACTGCTTCAGGAACTAATGCGAGTGCGACAGTTAGACCTGAAAGTAGGTCATTTTTTAATGTTTTTTTACTTTGAATTATAAAATCCATGGTGAATTTGCCTTTGGCTTAATGAAAACTTAAGAGACCTTTTTAAACCTCTTCCCCAATATAATCAAGGTTTTACTTATTAAGATTGGGTGAGTGTGAAATCCTTTCATGTTTATGTATACATATGTGTTTACTTTTTGCTTGCGAAAAATCTCATCTCGGATTAAAGTATACACAGATGTTTACTTTTGGAGAGTTCATGAAAAATATCTTTCTATTATTAATGCCTTTAGGAGTTATGAGTATGGGTTGTTCAACATTTGGATCAAAACCAAATGCAGAAAAAATTGAAGAGTATAAATCTTCTCAAAACTTCGATGCCACCGAAGAGAAGTTTCACAATCGAAGACCGAAGTTAGTTGAGGAGATGTACAAAAGAAATATGAGTTTTGGTGCTGTAGCGAAGTTTCTTTTTACTAATGTCGAAAATGCTAGACCACCAAAACTTATGCCAGAGACGAAGCCAGATTTAGAGCAATTCAAAAACAATACGGATAAGTTTAAAGCTATTTGGTTGGGGCATACAACCTTACTTCTTAATATTGAAGGGACTACTGTTTTAGTTGATCCAGTCTTTTCTGGTTCTGCATCTCCAGTTTCGTTTACGACAAAGAGATTTCAGAAAACTCCATTATCACTTAATGAGCTCCCCCAAATTGATGTCGTTTTAATTTCTCATGATCACTACGACCATTTAGATATGGATTCCATTAGATTTTTTAAAGATAAAAAGACTAAGTTTGTCACACCATTAGGAGTAGGATCTCATATTGAGAGTTGGGGAGTCCCTAATGATCGTATTATTGAGAGAGATTGGTGGCAAGATTATGAGTTTAATAATATTAAATTCACAGCGACGCCAGCCCAACACTTTTCTGGTAGGGGGTTATTTGATCGCAATAGGACTCTTTGGGCTTCATGGGTAATCAAATCTGAAAATTATAATGCCTATTTTAGTGGTGATTCTGGGTATGATAGTCATTTTGCAGATATTGGTGAGAAGTTTGGACCGTTTGATATCGCCTTTATGGAAACCGGACAATACAGTGAAAAATGGCCAGAGGTTCACATGCTTCCCGCACAAGCTGTTAAAGCCTTTAACGAGTTGAAAGCTAAAAAGTATTTTCCAGTACACTGGGGTATGTTTGTATTGTCAGAGCATACATGGAATGATCCAATGAAAGATCTTTACCAAGAGGCGGCAAAAGAAAATGTTGAGATCCTCAATCCTATTTTAGGTGAGATTATTGACTTAGATGAACCAAATCAATCCCAGAAATGGTGGAATTTTTAGGAGAATAGATGCACTTAGATTTCGATCCGAAAAGCGAACCTCAGGCTAATATTGAGTTCAATGACTTTCTAAAGGTTGATATACGTTTGGGAAAAATTATTGAAGTGAACGACTTCCCCGAAGCGAGAAAGCCAGCCTTTAAATTGAAAATTGATTTCGGAGAAGGTGTCGGAATTAAAAAGTCGAGTGCACAGATAACAACTCATTACACTAAGGGTTCTTTACTGGGTAAGCGTGTTTTGGCCGTGGTGAATTTTCCACCCAGGCAAATTGGAAAATTTATGTCAGAAGTTTTGGTTTTAGGACTATCTGATGAAGATGACCAAATTATTTTATTTGAAATGGATAAAGAGGTACCTCTTGGAGCGAGGTTGCACTAAGGAATCTTATCATTTTTGCAGTAGGAGTTTTGATCTCTCTATCTGAGATTTAATGGCTTTAACTTTGCTTTGGTCAGGTAGAGAAAGATTGAGAGCCTCTTCTTCATTATTAGAGGTTTCATGATTCCAGGTAATAATTATCTTTGGAGGTAGTTGTTCTATTTTTGCCAAGAGGTAACGATAGCTCATCTTGTTTGCCTTAATTTCGCTTGCGCTTTTTTGACGATTTGTACCGGGAAGTAGGGAGTACCAGAAGTAGCCCTCATTTTCTTTCCAGCTATAAAGTTCAGCGCCTTTTAAGAATTGCTCTTTATTCGTTGAAGGATAAGGAGGTAGATGAGGCTGGCAGTAGCTACCTAGAACGATTTTGGGGTTGAATTGTTTTTCAATCTTCGCCATTTGCTTTTTGGTACAAGCTGCAATTTCTTGATCGAGGACTTCACACACAGATCTATTTTGATAACTTCTAAGTGATGCGCTTTCCAATAACTCTAAATACTTGCCTGAGGCTTGTGCTAGCTCCAAGTTACAAGCTGAATATGAAAAGCTTAAAGGCAAAAAAACAAGAATTAGTAGTAATAATTTCATAGTTTTATTCTTTCAGATAAGTCAGTTGAGGTCAAAAAACATGCCGGAGCAATATTCAAGGTAATTTATTCAATTTATATTTAGTGGCCCTATCCAATCTGTTGTTTTTACTCTACATAAGAGGGGAAAAATAACCCTTAAGGAGTAACCATGCGTTTATTAGCCGTTTTAACTGTTCTTGTTTCTCAATTAGCTTTTGCAAACCCAGAAACTTATACCGTAACTTATTCAGATGAAATCATCGAAATTAATGACCAATATAATTTTGAAGAACTTGAAAGCATGAAAGTTGAGATTGTGAGACTTATGACTAAAGCTTGTCCAAAGTCCGCTGCTAACTTAAATATTCAGTTAGTAAATTTAGATGTCGATTTATTTGTAAGTTGGAACACTTGGGTTATCCAAAACGCTGAGGTGGAAGCTGTCGCTGCTATCGAAGTAACTTTTTGGCAAGCTCCAGGATCTTACAAGATTGATAAGTTTGAATTATACAGAAAAAGCTGTCAGCTTTAATATAAAACCGGAGCCGAGTTTTGTTACTCGGCTCTAGTATATTGCAGTGGAAGTTCTCTTT
>CATLVA010000044.1 GCA_950060715.1 uncultured Oligoflexia bacterium
CAAGAGAAGCTTCCAGTTGAGACTGTTCAAGCCTTAATTAAAGAAGCTGTTGAGTATGAGAAAGCTTTCATTACAGAAGCTCTTCCTGTTTCACTTATTGGGATGAATTCTGACCATATGAAGCAATACATCGAATTTGTTGCTGATAGACTTCTTCGCGAAATTGGAGTTCCTGAAGTTTATGGATCAAGCAACCCATTTGATTGGATGGAGTTAATTTCTCTTCAAGGAAAAACAAATTTCTTTGAAAAGAGAGTTGCTGAATACCAAAAAGCAGGAGTTATGAACTCTGTGAAAGGTGACGGCGGATTTGATTTTAATTTAGACATGGATTTCTAGAGAATAGATAGGAGATAGAGAGATGTTTGTAATCACACGTTCAGGGAAAAAAGAGCCCGTACAATTTGATAAAATTACTCACCGTATTCAAAAACTGACTTACGGTCTTAATACGACTTTCGTAGATGCTATGGAAGTTGCAAAAAGAACAATTCAAGGATTGTTTGATGGAATTACAACTGAAGAGCTAGATAATCTTTCAGCTGAAGTTGCAGCTTATATGACTTCAACTCACCCTGATTTTGCAAGACTTGCCGGAAGAATTGCTGTTGCAAATCTTCATCGAAAAACTAGTGACTCTTTTATTGAAACTGTTGAAAAGCTGTTTAAGCATGTTGATCCTAAGACAGGGGAGCCAATGTCAGCAATTTCAGAGGAACTTTATAATTTAGCTATCACTCATAAAGATAGAATTGGTGCTGAAATCGCATATTCTCGTGATTTTGAATACGACTATTTCGGGTTTAAAACTCTTGAGAGATCTTACCTTTTAAGAATTGAAGGAAAGATCGTCGAGCGTCCACAACATATGCTTATGAGAGTTGCGCTTGGTATTCATCAAGATGATATTGATGCAGCAATGGATACTTACCATATGTTGAGTGAGAGATGGTTTACTCATGCGACACCAACTCTTTTCAACGCTGGAACTAATAAAGCACAAATGTCTTCTTGCTTCCTACTATCAATGAAAGGTGATTCGATTCAAGGGATCTATGACACTCTGAAAGACTGTGCATTAATTTCTCAGTCAGCTGGTGGAATCGGTCTTTCAATTCATAATATCAGAGCGAAAGGAACTTTCATCAAAGGAACTAATGGATACTCAAATGGTATCGTTCCTATGCTAAGAGTTTTCAATGATACAGCAAGATATGTTGATCAAGGGGGAGGAAAGAGAAAAGGTTCTTTTGCTATCTACCTTGAGCCTTGGCATGCTGATATTATGGATTTCTTAGAGCTTAAGAAAAACCATGGGAAAGAAGAACTAAGAGCTAGAGATCTTTTTTACGCTTTATGGGTAAATGATCTGTTTATGGAGAGAGTTGAGTCTGAAAAAGAATGGTCTTTATTCTGTCCACATGAGGCTCCAGGTCTTGCTGATACTTATGGAGATAAGTTCCGTGAGTTATACTTGAAGTACGAAAAAGAAGGAAGAGCAAAGAAAACGATTCCTGCGAGAAAGTTATGGTTTGAGATTCTTCAATCTCAAATTGAGACTGGTTCTCCGTTTATGCTATATAAAGAAGCGGCTAACGAGAAATCAAATCAAAAGAACTTAGGAACAATTAGATCTTCAAATCTTTGTACTGAGATTATTCAATATACTTCTGATAAAGAAGTTGCGGTTTGTAACCTTGCATCTCTTGCACTTCCAAAATTTGTTGAAGGTGCTGAGTATAACCATAAGCAACTTTTCGATATTGTTTATAAGGTAACTATTAACCTTAATAAGATTATTGATCTTAACTATTATCCTGTTCCAGAAGCTGAATATTCTAACAAGAAAAATAGACCAATTGGACTTGGTGTTCAGGGGTTAGCGGATACTTTTGCTAAGCTTAAAATGGGATTTGAGTCTGAAGAAGCTAAGAAGTTAAATAAAGAAATTTTTGAAACGATTTATTTTGCGGCTCTGACAGCTTCTTGTGACCTGGCCAAGAAAGATGGAGCTTATGATTCATATGAAGGATCTCCAATCTCTCAAGGGCAATTACAACATGACTTATGGGGAGTAACTCCAAGTGATCGTTGGGATTGGAATGAGTTAAGAGCAAAAATTAAAGAGCATGGAGTTAGAAATTCATTATTACTAGCACCAATGCCAACAGCTTCTACTTCGCAGATTTTAGGAAATAACGAGTGTATCGAGCCGTTTACTTCGAACCTATACACGAGAAGAGTACTTTCTGGAGAGTTTCCAGTAATTAACAAGTACTTAGTTCAAGACCTAATTAATCTTGATCTGTGGAATGAGCAGATGAAAAACGAGATTATTAAGCATAATGGTTCAATTCAAAATATTGATGCCATTCCTATGGAGCTAAAAGAACTGTATAAGACTGTGTGGGAAATTAAGCAGAAGTCGATTATCGATATGGCCAAGGATAGAGGAGCTTTCATTGACCAATCTCAATCGCTTAATATTCACATGCAAGATGTAAACATGGGTAAACTAAGTTCAATGCACTTCCATGCATGGAGATCAGGACTTAAAACCGGAATGTATTACTTAAGAACTAAAGCAGCAAGTGATGCGATCAAGTTTACAGTAAAAGATGAAAACAAAGGTGCTGAGATCAAACAAAACGAAAATGCTATGGTAATGAGTGATGGCTCGGCAAGTGCTGCTGCAGGAATGATGGCAGCTAACGACGGTGTTATTCAGGCTCAACCTGGTCAGTATAGTGATGAAGAAGCAATGATGTGTTCATTAGATAATCCAGAGGATTGTATTGCCTGTGGATCATAGGATTTTTCCTAAAAAGCCATAAATTTCAAAAGCCGCTTTTATAAGCGGCTTTTTTTTTCCGATTGATTTAGTTTTCCCCTCATTGAATCAAATACCTAGAGCGATTAAAATATTGATTATACATCTATAACTTCGAGGATTTATGAAAAACTATTTTGCTCTGGTACTGTTTTTTTTAGGGCTTACGGCTGCGAGTTTAACTTTAAATATCTCGAATATACCTGAAAGTTATATCGCAGATGATCTTCCCTCTCATGTCGTGCACAGAGACATCAAAAATAATTTCCATACTGGTGATAATTTAATATTTGTTTTTCAAGGTGAAGAGAAGTTTGATCTCAAAACTTTAAAAAAATTAAAAAATTTTGTTGTGGCCGTAGAAAAAATAGAAGGTACCCAAAAGGTCCGTTCGATTTTCAGTCATGAATTCATTACAGGCTATGAGGATGGTTTTTCGGTAGAAAAGGTATTTAGGTCATTCATAAATGAAGAGGAAAAAGAAAAAGCTTTAGCACTATTTGAAAAAGATCCGTTTATTAATGACCTCCTCGTTTCAAAAGATGGAACGAAGTTCTCTGTCATTATAGAACCAGAAGACCTCACGAATAGTCTTATCCGTTACAAATATGAGAATGAAATCCTAGGTGAAATTGAAAGTGTGGGGCTCAAAGACAATAAAATTGCTTACGGCGGAAATTTCGCATTGGATATGTTTCAATTTAGAGAACTTCTTAATATGGTAGGCTTTGCTATTCCTTGTATTTTCACCATTGGATTAATTATTATTTTTGCTTTGTTTAGGTCAAAAATATTATTGATCTGGGGAGCTATTTTTAATCTACTGGCCTCTAATTTCGCTTTTTTGATATTTGCCATTTTTAGATTCGATGTCAACCTTGTATCCTCCATCATACCGGCGCTCAATTTAGCTGTTTCAATTGCTTTCCTAGTACATTTATACAACAGTCTTTTGTTGTTGAGTACAGATGGTAAGGATAATTATATTCCACGAGCTATCAAAGAAATAGATCGATCATGTTTCTATTCAGCCCTGACTACCAGTATTGGACTCTTATCTCTATCTATTAGCGATATTCCACCTCTATATACGCTTGGTACTGTTAGTGGAATAAGTGTCATGGTTATTTATATTCTTGTCCTTAAAGTACTCCCAAAATTTTTAGAGCGATTTGAAACCCAAATCAGGATAGACCTTTCAAAAATTCAAGAGAAAAAGCGCGTTGGAAAAATCTCAAGTCGTATCTCTGAAATCGTCTTTACTTATCCTGGAAGGATTATTCTGGCCACCTTAGTTCTATGCTTAGCCTGTATTCCCTTTGTAACGAAGGTAAAAAGTGAATCGAGCATGTACGAGTTTTTTAGTAAAGACCATCCAATAAATGTATCTAATAATGAAATCAGAGAGACTTTTTCTGGTACCACGATGGTGTCAGTACTATTTGAGGGCGGAGGCTATCTCACTTCAGATTTTCTGTCTCGTTTAGAAAAGGCTACTGTAGAGATAGAATCAAGAAAAAATGTGGATAGAGCGTTTTCAGCAAACAAAATAATCAAGCAAATTAACCGTTCCTTTCAGGGAGGGAGAGAGGATGCATTCGTAATCCCCCCTGATGATGCTTTAATCGAGCAGTATCTTTTTGTTTATGATGGTACTGATCTTTATGATTTTTTGAGTAGAGATTATAATAATTTACTCATGCGAATTAATTTATCAGTTGATAAGGCCAATGAGTCAGAAGTTGAAATCAATACTATTAGAGAAAGTATGAAGAAGTATTTTCCTGAAGGAGGATGGAGAATTGGTGGCTATGGGGTGATGTTTTCAGATCAAGAAAATCTTATTGTAGGGGACTTGTTTAAAAGCACCCTGATTTGTTTTGGTCTCATATGGTTACTGATGCTTTTACTTTGGCGTTCATTCAGTATTTCGGTTATTGGTATGCTACCAAATTTATCACCTGTACTAATTATGTTTGCTTTAATGGGAATATTCACAATTTGGTTAGATATAGGGACAGCTATGATTGCATCCGTAACCATGGGAATAGCGGTGGATGATACCATTCATATGCTTCATGGTATTTGGAGCCGCAAAGATCTGATGGGATTTGAACAGGCAATAAAAACAACTTTGAATGAAACTGGTAGTGCAATTTTCATGACAACGCTTATTCTATTTTCCCAGTTTTTTGTGCTTTCGTTTTCAAGTTTTTATCCAGTCAAATTTTTTGGAGCGCTAACATCAGCGGGACTTGTAGCCGCTATGGTATTTGATTTGTTTTTTGTGCCTTCATTAATTTTATTCGCAAAAAGAAAAGGTTTATTATAAAGATTTTACTTCCTCTTATATTTATACTTTTGAGTTTGAGTCTTCAGGCCAAAGAGAAGCTTTACAATGCTAAACAAGCATCAAAGATTAAAATTGAACTCGATAAAGAGGGACTAAAGTACAATATTCAAAAACGTGTAAAAACTCAGTTGGTCTACTATGTTGTAACTCCTAGAAAATTCAAAAAATCCAGACAAATAAGAGTAAAGAAGCGCTCAATGTCTATTGTTCGAGTTTTTGATGATAAGAAATTGGCAAACAAGTTTATAGGTTTTATGAAGAAGAAATATCCTAAATTACCTATGTATATTCTAAAAAAACAGAAAAAGCATAATTGGTACTCTTTTAAAATCGTAGATGAAAGTATATATGAATGGGACTTGTCCCCGGGGCACGCGCGAGCAGTTTTCTCGCAAGATGCAAAAAAATATTCATCACAGTTTTATGACTTAAAGACGGGATTAGATTTCCAAATAAACTCGCTACAATTAAGAACGAATATAAGAGCCGAGAGTTTAATTGAAAAAAATAGTAGGGCCAATATAAGTGAGGCGAGAGTTGGGTTAGATGAATTTTATGGGAAGTGGAACAGTGACAAGTTTTCACTTACATTAGGGCGTCAGCTTTTTTCTTGGGGCATTTTTGATGAATTCTCGCAATTTGATCGTGTTAGCTTCAGAAATATCAATCGATTTCCATTTGATGTTCAAGATATGTACCGAAGACCTATAACTGCAGTTAGACTAACTAACTATATAGGATCTCTTACGATCGACTCTTTTGTGGAATTGGTGAGTGAGGAGGATAGATTTCTCTCTAAGAATGCAAATTTCTCTCCGATCGCAGAAAGTACACTGACCTTGGTTGAAGTTCCAAGGCAAGAGGCTTCATATGGTATTAGAGTAAAATCTTTTGGCGGGCTAGAGTATTCACTTAATTTTATGCGTGCCCCAACTCTTCTACCTGTCGTGTATTTAAATAAAAATTTCGAACTGGAAACAACTTATCCTAATGAAGAGTTGATGGGGATTGATGTTGTCCACTCAATAGATAATTTACTTTTGAAATTTGAAGTGGCGTATTTCAATAAAGCGGTTGGTGTGGATGATGATCTTAATTTAATTCTAGGCAAAAGAAATAGCTACAGTATTGGATTTGATAGCTACTTTTCCTTTTTCGATTTTAATTGGAATTTTCAGGCAAGAAGTGAAGATTTTACTGCTGATGACTCAGGAGAAACCACTCGCTCTTCAATATTTATTTCTGAGTTTCGTAAGAAGTTTTTTGCGGAAAAAATGACCTTAGGATTGAGAAATATTATTTTTGGAGCTGATGGAAGTGGATATCAGAAATTATTTTTAGGATACACTTACAGCGACAGTTTAGACTTTGAGCTCTCCCAACATAGCTTTGATGGGAGAGCTGATACAACTTTTGGTATTTTTGCAGACAAAGATTATATCGATTTTTCTTTCAAATACTTATTTTAGATATGTTTGAACTCTACTTAAATTAGTTAAAATATTGGGCTCAAAAATATAACCTGGCAAATTTTTAGGATTATTTGTTTTTAAGACTTCTGTCAAAGTCTGGTGATTAAGCTTAAGATCCTTTACCAGAGATTTATGTGGAACGATTGCATTTCCCACCTTCTTAAAATTAGTGTTTTCTACAGTTTTAATTAATTTTCCATTTTTGTAATGATTGGATTTCAATATTGTATAATCTTTGGCAGAGACGATTGCCACAGATCGATCGTAAATAGAACTAGAGGCTTTTTTAGGAATACTCTCAAGCATATATTTTTGATCTTTTTTCGATTCCTTTAGGATCTTATGATTATCCATATCTGGAGATCTAGATTCGAGGTCTTGATAAGTTAAATCTGAATTTACAAACCGACCACCTTTATTCGAGCTGGAGATCCTTCGCGACTTTTTTAGAGCTGGTAGGTAGAGCCATTGATCCGAATTTTCACTCTTTTTGTTATGAGTAAGGAAGGCCGTATTTTTGAATTTTCGAGGCTCATTAAAAACAATTAGAAATTGAGAATCAAACTTATTTTTATCAGTCGAAATAATCACCATTTCTCTTTCTGATTTATTATTTGATTTATCAGTTAGTGTCATTTTAACTTTCTGAACTTGGAAGGCATTTCGATTGCTATCAAATACCTTTTGAGCAAGCTCCTGACCTGTAAGAGCGTAAATTGATGAACTAAATCCTATGATTAGTAAACTTAATGAAATCTTGAACACTAGTATAACTCCTGAATACTTTATTAATTAAGCTCATTATAACGTAATTTGTGACAAGATTGGATGGCAGGTAAAAATATATAAGTGCCTGAAATTGCAGTATACTTGATTGAAAAAGTTAAGTGAATTAAACTTAAGACCGTTAAGGTTGTTATGAAAAAATTTAGAAAATTTGTCTCAAGATTTTTTAAATTATTGCCAGCGATAGTGAGAGAAAAGTTTACTCGCAAGTTCTTCTTCGTCGATTTGAATCTTTTAGACGATTACGAAATTTCCCTGGCCGTAGAATATGATGAGATCGTTGAAGCGATGTCTCTAGTACAAACTTGCTATAAGCAAGTCGAGCTAGCATCTAACGAAGCACTCATCCGAGCTGATTACCATAATCTTCTTCCATCCTCTTATGTATTTGTGGCCAAGGACAGAAAGACTGGACGAATCGTTGGGACAATTAGTTTTATTCATCGTTCATGCTTGGGGATTCCAATTGAAGCTCAATGGGATTTGGAAAGCTACCTCGATCAATTGAATGGTATTCCTGCCGAAATTTCCGCTGTGGCAATCGATCCTGAATTGAGAAAAATAGGTAAGGGATTATTCTCCCTTTTAGCGATTAGCTCACTCAAGTTTTGTTATGAAAAATTTAATACGGATCATTTTGTGATGGCCGTTAGAGAGGATATATCTTTTCTATACGAAGATATTTTTAGGTTTGATCGAATTGGAAGACCGATGAACTATTCAAAAGCTAATGGGTCGTTTGGAGTTCCAATGCATCTTCATTTCTCTCATAAACTTGCAAAGCTTGAGAAAAAAGACCGAAATTTAGATGTGAATCGAAGTATCTATAAATTGATATACTCGGATGTTCTCAAAATCAATGAGAGAGGTTCCGAATTGATTCCGGGGGTTGTCACTCAGCTTTTTTTACATCCGGAACAGATAGAGCGGATAGCGAGCAATGCTGGTGGCATTTTAGAAAATACAAGACTTAGTATTCTTCGGAAAATGAATTCAATGTTTTATGATTTATATTTCACCAGTAAAAAGTATGGTTTCGATGTGAGGCGCACCAATCCAAGATTCCTGGTCAATTTAGAGGCTCAGTTAAGACTCGAAGCCGAGACGGTTACGCTATACTCAATTGCAAAGGG
>CATLVA010000045.1 GCA_950060715.1 uncultured Oligoflexia bacterium
ACTCGAGCAGTGGAATACTCCAGGTTGTAGTGGCCACCTAGTTGAGTTTATGACAACTCTATATGAAAAAAATGATCAAGGTGTATTCGAGCCGGCAACAGATATCGAGCCTTGGCTTGGTGCCGGTGCTCATTCTGTTTGGGTGAGTGAAAATATGATGGGACATCATCACCAAATGCATTACGCCCATATGCACTCAAAAATCCCGGAGGAGGGTTCCAGCCATTTTTTTAATTTTCACGATTTAAAAATTATGAAACCTGGTCTACAAAAAATTTGGATACAAATTAAGCAAAAAGGGAATGTTTTAACTATCCCAGTAGTTTTTGATTATCAGTTATCTACAGAGGACTCTAATTGCAAGTAAGAAACTTCTGTATCATTACGATGGGAAGAACTGGCTCTAGCTGGATCTGTGACTTACTAAACTCTCATGATCAAATTGAGTGTTTTTACGAACGGCTAAAAGACCAAAGTCACCTCGAGGATGAAGAGAAGTATAATTACTTTATAGATTGTTTTAAAGGCACAGACAAAATAAACCTGGCCAAGATTCTTTTTTATCAACTCCCCGAAAAACAACTAGAACGACTTTTTAAAGAGGACTTACAGTTTATCGTTATAAAAAGAAATCCATTAGACCGCTTTATTTCATTGAAACTTGCAGAGTCAACCGGACTTTGGCATTTAGATAATTTAATTACCGAAGAAGCTTTGAGCTTGGGTATTGCGGATATTCTTAAAGGGAAGTACTCATTAGCTCAAATTTCAAATAGAATCATAGAAGCTGGTAAATCTTATTACGATAAATGGACTCATAAGCCTGTTAAAATTGAGTTAAATCATATGGAGCTCATTGAGAGCATTGAATATGAGAACAAAATGATCAAATGGCTTGAGAATCATTGCACAGATAAATGCAAAACTCTGCATGTATTTAATTATGATGAATTGTTTGAAATGGAGCCTCCTAAAAGAGACGAACTTCTTTTGCAAACCTTAGGACTTCCCTATAAAGAATTATTCTCAAGTCGAGAAAAAATTGATTATCATTCGCAGTCCGAGCGCGTGAGTAATTATCAGGATATAAAAAAGGCCCTTGAAGCAGGGCCCTATCATCAGTTTTTTAAAGTATAAAGATAGGCATCCCAGCGGTATTTGTTTTTCTCATCTACCTCTTGAGAGCGCACTATTTCTTTATTGAATTTTGACTCATCAAATTCAGGAAAATAAACATCACCCTCTTCTGAGTAATCCACTTCCGTTAGATAAATTCTTTGAACTTTATCAATCATTTCCTTATAGATCTGACCACCACCAGTGATGAAGGCTTCTGTTTCACCGTGGTCTTTAGCATACTTAATGGCCTCATCGAGTGAGTTCACCACCACGCAATCTGCAGCTTTATAGTCATCTTGTCTGGTCACTATAATATTCGTGCGGTTAGGAAGAGGTCTTCCAATGGCCTCAAAGTTTTTACGGCCTAAGATAATACAATGCCCGCTAGTCACATCTTTAAAATACTGGAACTCACGAGGAAGATGCCACATCATTTGGTTGTCCTTACCAATGACTCGATTTTTCCCCATGGCTGCGATCATTGATAAAATCATACTGCAACAATTCCTTTGATATGAGGATGTGCCTCGTACCCAACAAGCTCTATATCATCAAATGTAAACTGATCTATGTCCTTGATGTCAGGGTTTAATTTTAAAGTAGGCAACCTCATAGGCTCCCTAGACATTTGAAGTTTACACTGTTCCATATGATTAGAGTAAATATGAGCGTCACCTAGTGTATGAACAAACTCTCCTACTTCTAGTCCACAAACTTGAGCTATCATATGAGTCAACAGAGCGTAGCTTCCAATATTAAATGGCACACCTAAAAAGATATCAGCAGATCTTTGATAGAGCTGACATGAAAGCTTTCCATCGCCCACATAGAATTGGAAAAACATATGACAAGGTGGAAGCGCCATATGCTCTAGCTCACCCACGTTCCATGCATTTACGATTAGCCTTCTTGAGTGGGGATTGTTTTTAATTTGCTCAATTACGTTTTTAATTTGGTCATGAGTCTTTCCGTCGGCACCTTGCCACGAGCGCCATTGAACACCATAAACTGGTCCAAGGTCACCATTTTCATCCGCCCACTCGTTCCAAATTCTAACGCCATTATCTTGTAGGTATTTTACGTTCCCCGTTCCTTTTAAAAACCATAATAATTCGTGAACGATCGATTTAAAGTGAAGTTTTTTAGTTGTCACCATTGGAAAACCGTCTTGCAGGTTAAAGCGCATTTGGTGACCGAAAACGGATTTAATCCCAGTTCCAGTTCTATCTTCCTTATAGAGTCCGGTATCATAGGCACGTTTCATGAGATCTAAATATTGTTGCATGTGTCCCTCCGTGTCATTGCTGTGTTAGTGTAGAATAATACTAACAATAAGTTTAGAATCTGTAACGTGAAAGGAAAGCGAATGCCATCAAAAATTCTTACAGGAGTCGCAAGGCTAAGAGATGAACAGGCCTTGAGTAAACAATTTAGCGGTAATGTGGGACTTTTATGTCACAGTGCGAGTATAGACGAGAATTATCGTCATAGCGTTGAGATATTTATTGATCTTTTTGGCGAGCGATTCAAAAAAATTTATGGACCCCAACATGGTTTTGTAACTGATGTGCAAGACAATATGATTGAGACCAAAGATTTTGTTCATCCGCATTTCAAGCGCCCGGTTTACTCCCTTTACTCTCACACCAGAATACCAACTGACGAAATGCTTGAAGGAATTGATCACCTCTTTGTTGATCTTCAAGACGTAGGAACAAGAATTTATACCTACATCTACACCATGACCCTTTTATTGGAAAAATGTGCAGATAAAAATATCGAAGTTATTATCTTAGATAGACCAAACCCAATTGGTCTGACTGAGATTGAAGGAAATATTCTTGAGCCGAAATTTGCTAGCTTTGTTGGCCGTCATCCAATGCCAGTAAGACACGGACTTACCATGGCCGAGGTTGCAAAAATGCATCAGAACTTTTGGTGTGATAAAAAAGCTAATCTTAAAATCATAGAAATGAAAGGTCTTAGCCGTGAGATGAATTTCTATGACACTCAACTTCCCTATGTTAATCCATCTCCAAACCTTCCAACCGTTGAAGGTTGTTACACTTTTGTGGGAACTGTTTTACTAGAAGGAACCTCCTTATCAGAAGGACGTGGAACGACCAGACCATTAGAAGTTATCGGACACCCTAAATTTGATGGCTGGAAACAGCAGGAACATTTCAATAAGCTATTTAAGACTCTTGAGTTAGATGGCTTTATTCTAAGACCAACCACTATTCACCCGATGTTTCAAAAACATGAGCATCAAACTTGTGGCGGATTTTTTATTCATATTACTGATCATAAAAAATTCAAACCTTGGCGAGTCACGCAGATTCTAATTAAGGAATTTAAACGTCTCTTGGGTGATCAATTTCATTACAAAACTGACCCGTACGAGTATGAATTTGAAAAGAACCCAATGGATTTGATTAACGGAACCGACCGTATCCGAGATTGGTATGATCAAAACCTAAACTATAAATTTTTAGATGAAATTGAAGCTGAGCAAATGGATGATTTCATGGCCAAAAGGGCCAGTATATTGCTATATAAGTAACCGATATTAAAGGGATGCCATAGCAACTTTTTCACTCAAGTATTGTTCTTATTCTGACGATAAGTCTCCTGTTAAGGGAGGCTTTTATTTTTAAAGCTTTATTGTTATTTACTATTTTTTGGACTCAATTCGTCTGGGCGGCTTCCCAGTGGACTAGTATTCGTCCACTGCCTCATTGCTCCCTGCTCACAATTGAATTTCAAAATGTTGGTGATAAATATCAAGTCCGCTATAGAAAGCAGGCCACAGACTTAACTTATACTGTCGAACAGAAATTACTGGAAAATATCAATGACCTTTCAAGTTTGACTGATGAACTTATCGAAGCCGCATACAGCTATTGTCCTTTTGAAATGCAGCACGACGAAATTGAAAGACTTTGTGCGGACGTAAACCCAACGAGTCCTTTTGACCAAGAGTATGTCGATTTTCTTCGTGAGTTTGTCGTACAAATTGATAAAGAAGGTAATAACTGTGATGACGTAATTCCTTATATGCGTCTGCAAAGCACTGTTTCCGCTTTGAAAAAAGATGAACTTATAAAATTTGATCGATCAAAAAATATTTTAAAGCTCTTTACCGGTAGTAATACAGATAAACTTATAGATCAGGTGCGGGAATGTGGTGGATCAACAGAAGGAACAAGACAGTTCATACAAAATATCATTCTTATTGAGGCCAGAAATGCTTGTATTTTCCCAAGCTATTTAAGCTTTGAAGAAGCAACTGCAATAGCGAAGGAAGTCTCTGAAGAATATCCAGGAATGGGTCTATTAGGACTTAATAGCGCTAAGGAAAGAATTACTCGGGATACGATTAAGGCCATGGTTGAACCGATACTAGATAAGCAAATCAAGGCCATTGCTGGAAATGAAATTGATACCTCTAAAATCATTACCGGCCTTCCGAGTGTAAAAAAACTAGATACTATCTCTGATAGCCGTCTCCAAGATTACACTAGCCTAGTTCTAGGTCCTGATCTTCCATTTGAAATTGTCGATTCACTCCTTCCAACGGTAGTTGAAAAAAGCTTTTCTCCGATGTTAAAAGAACTTTCATCCACTGATAGAAATAGGTTTTTACAAGAAAGTTTACTTGAGCCAATTCAAAATGATTACGCAAATTGTGTAGGCCAGTATAAAGATCGTCTTAGGTTTCATGACCAAGGACTTTCCGACAAGAATACTATTCGACACCGTAAAAACTTGCGAGACCAATTTTGCGATCAAAACCCTGAGTCCTGCAATGCTTTGGGCTGTGACGCTAAAACAAATTTTCTGACTTTGCGAAATGACATCAACGATCAGTCTCTTATTCAGTCATGTTTATATCAGTCCATTAATGAAAGAATTCCATCAATCATAGAACTAAATCTAGAACAGCAACTAAATAACCTCCCCCAACTTGATAAATATACATCGAGTATTATTGGCTCTCTGACTCAGAATGCGTCAACTGAATTAAAAAGATGCTTTGAAAACACCAGTATTGAAGTGACTCAAAAACCTTATACCAGTCAAACGAAAGGGCATCCGGAAGCCTTATTACATCTGTCTGCCGACCAATATAAAGACACCCTACTTGATTGCGCAAAAAAAATTGAAATGGATATAACAACTGAAATTGCTTCTCTCTTGGTGGCAGATATTGAGCCATTTAGAAAATTATTTCCAGAAAATGGCCAAATAGAAAACCATGGTGTGCCGTTAAACAAACTCGCATATGATCAAGCAAAATCAGTTGTTACGGGCGCTACTAACCAATGCTTCAAATCTCAATTGAGGACAAAAAAATTACAGGAAATAGATTCTGGAATCTGTATACCTTTAATAGAGATGCGTGCAGGTCAAACTATTATTAATTCGCAAATAAGTTCTATGTTAAAAGAGCATGATATTGCTAAAAAAGAGATTAACTCACTGAGCTTCAACTACCAATTATGTGCCGATGAAGCATTCGAACGGGCGCTAAATCAAATTAAAAGCTCAGAGCAGGCCCAGGTTTTTCTCGATAATGATCAAGCATTCCTCACCTGTGTGAATAATACCATCTTAGATGCGGTTGATTTAGTTTCTGAAAATTCTTATAAAAAGATTCTTAAAGAACAAAGTGATGGTCTGGATACCTTATTTGCCAATACACTAACGCCTGAAATAAAAAAGGCAGTTCATCAATGCTTCAAGGATGGACTTGAAACAAACAACAATTGGAATCAATTTATCGCGTTTAACGAACAGGGCGGTATAAAAAAGCTTCAAAACGATTGTACTGAAGTTGCAGAAAATTATGCTCTACCAAGGCTCATTAAGCATGAGCTATCACTGCAATTAGGTAATCTTCAAGATACTAATGCTGTTAATATTCCAATTGAAGATTTCATAAAGAGCCTTGCCTCTGACAAAGACCTTAAAGGCGATGGCCACGAAATCCTACTAGGACTATATTTAGAATATAAAGACAAAAACCAAAAAAGTGATATCGAAGGTTTTGTAAACGAGTTTAAACAGGTAGCACAAGCAAAAGCGCTAGAAGAAATTCATAAGCATATTCTTCAAGAGCTCGTAGAAAGAAACAAAATTGGTTTTCCATTATATAAAGATCTCGTAGAAATTCTTACTCCAAGATGTATGAATGATCTATACTCTCTTCACAAAGAAAATGTGGCGTTATTAATTAAAAAGATTGCCGAACAAGAGCCAAAACCTGAAGAACAAGTAGATATCCAAAAAATCTTTATTGAAATACTTGAAAAAGGACTATTTCAATCTCTGGCCACCAATCAATATAAAAAGCTCCTCGATACTGCGAAGAAAATGTGTGAAAACCCGCAGGATTTTACAACCTTGCAATCCTTAGCAGACTCACAGATCGGAGATGATTTTATTGCTGCCATCGTCCGAGAAAAACTAATGGAAACCTTTAACAAGACTGCGGCTTCTCAATGTGAAGAAGATATGAATAAAATGAATATTCCTAATGATCTTACCTTAAAATTTTGTGATCCTAACACTAAATCGAAAGAAGAGTTTACTGCCATAGCAGAAGGAGTCAACTCACTTTTTGGAGATGCCAAAATTGCTTCTAATCTTCGCTTTATTTGGGAGAGAAAAGTACAAACAGTAAAACAAGCAAGCAGTCATTTTAGTCAAAGAGAAACCTTGGATCTTTTTGTAAAAGATAGAACAGTGTTAGACTTTATCTATAAAAACTTCTCCGACGTTGTCACACATGAGCCTCAGGTCAGCGCAGAGCTTACAAGTATCGTTGTAGATAAAATTTTTAAAGACCATACTAAGGGAAAATTTGCTGAAGAATTTATAGAGCTTCAACTAGTAACGGCTATTGGATTAAAAGGATATGAAAAAGCTCACAACACAATGTTATCTAAGATTGAAGAAATGAGAGGGCCACTCAAGAGTCGGGATTTTGTCAAAAAACGTGCTCGCGAATTTGGTCCAAAGCTTTTTCCTTCGGTTTGGAACTATTCGGGAGTACAAAAACATTTTAACTGGGATAATTTGCAGCAATCTGAACGTGAAGAATTGATAAATGCTGTTTATAACCTAAATATTGCCCCTAGGTTTCAATCAGATAAAGACGAACCAGAGCTTGAAGAATATGGGAAAAAGCTGGAGTCAATTGTCTATAATCACATCGAAAATCATCGATCAATTCCCAATCCGAATTATGTACCGGCCAAAAAAGTCCCTATTTATACGAGAGGAACAGGTAGCGTAAATTTTGTTGAATATAAGGAAGTTGGTCCAAAAGACTTTACTTTTGCCGAGAGTCTGGCGGATGACTTAACCAAAAGAATAACTATAGCAGTTGAAAATGATATCTATAACGATGTCGGTGAGACTTTTAAAAACTCTATTCTCAAATGGCCACATCTTTAAAATTTAAATAATTTAGGTTCTTTCAGCCCCTCATTAACTTCGTTCTTTGTTTTGAAGTCAGCTGCTCTATCGATCAATTTAAACTCTCCTCTGTCACAGATTTGCCCGGTACCAATGACTTTAGCATTGCGAGTATTTCGATCAAAGATAACAATTTGCTCCCCGGCTATAAGAGGATAGACTTCATTTTCAAATTCAACATAAGCGGATCTATTATTTTTAAAATAGAGAGTGCAACTCAAATAGTCTCGTGAATATTTGTTTTTAATAAAACAATTCATAGGTCTTGTTCTATCTAATCCACTTGAGAAGTGAAGATCAATAATTTGACATCCTTTAAAAGTAAGATGCGATTCATCTCCAATCTCTATCACACCTTTTGTAAAATCATACCCAACAATTTGAACTGATTTATCATTAGGATTCACTCCTGAAAATGGAAGGTTTGTTTCTGTGACATAATGATTATAAACTCCCTTATGTTCACCGTGAACAAGCTCGGTATCGACATTTTGCACCTGTCCTTCTTTTTTTAAAGACTTTGGAATTCGAGCTTCCAACATCTTTAAATACATCTCAGGCTCACGATAGCAAAAAAGTTCTCGTTCTATCGAAGCCTCGAGAGGTAGATTGAATTTTTTTGCGATCGTATTAACTTCGGTCTCACGCAATTCTCCTAATGGAAGTACTAAATGTTTTAAGTATTTTTCATTTACTGCTGATAAAAGATAAGATTGATCAGACTCAAGATCATTATTGGCATGAATAGAATAAATATCGGCGTTCAAATTTTTATGAATCTTACAAAAATGGCCCGTAGAAATATAGTCTGCGCCGAGTTTCTTCATTTTCTGATACAGGATTTCAACCCTCAGTGCTGTACAATTAAAACAAGTTGTATTGGCCTTTGCCGTTAACTTATTCGTGGTAAAAGGGTCAAGAACACGATCTTCAAACTCGCGCTTTCCATCGGTAGCGTACAAA
>CATLVA010000046.1 GCA_950060715.1 uncultured Oligoflexia bacterium
ATCTGATGCCTGTAAGACATGGGGCGTACTTTTGTATTCATTCAAATAAATTTCCAAAGTATCTCCATCCTCTAAATACAAATTTTTAGACCCTGTAGTAATTGTTGAAGTTGCAGCATCGATTCCAACTCCAGCGCCTCCGTTGATTTTGTACTCCCCATAACTTCCAACTGAAGTATCAAAAAGGTACTTGAAGTAAATAGTATAAAATCCCCCCTCACCAGCAGGCACTGTAAATACACCAGTGGCAGGGTTATATGCACCTGGTGCATCATCTCTCACAACCTGATCAAGAATGAAGTTTGTTTGAGAGCTCATTGGCATGTTTTGATTGGCACTCAATTTTGCAACCACACCATAACTAGTTTCATTAATCTTATCTGTAATCTGCTGAAAATTCTGATTAACCTCAGCTGCAACGATTGGAGTTCCTGGAGAAAAGATATTCATGGTAAGGGCCGCATAAGCAATCATACCTGACAAAAGAGCTCCCAAAGTTGCCCCCCATACCCAACTCACTTTAGAAAAAAATCCTTTTTTGAAACTCATAAAATCTCCTCCGATCATATTATACATTAAGTCGATTTCAGAGCTATGAATATTTGCCATGAATCGGCCAGAATAATATGATTTTTTTATGCTTTTTCAGTCAGTTATATTTCTCTCATTTTTTAGCGTTCTGCTGCTCTTCTTAAGAGTTGTTAAGAACTCTAAAATTCAAAAATCAGCTGTTTTACTTTTCTCACTCTACGCCTATTCACAATTTTCAATGCTCTTAGCTCTTACTATCTCAATGAGTGCGTTAGCGTGCTTTATTCTTTCAAAGGGCGAGTTCAAAAAATGGAAATTAGCCATCAGTATTATTTTTCAAATTGGAATATTCACCTATTTTAAACTCAATTCAAATTTTACTGAAACCAATGCATTAGTAGTTTTCGGTGTAAGCTTTTTTACCATGCAAGCTATTGCCTACTCAGTAGACGTCTATAAAAAAAAATTACCTCCTCAGACAATATTAAATGTGTTTTTATACCTCACTTATTACCCTCAGCTAGTGGCCGGACCGATTATCAGACCGAAGAATTTCTTTTCTCAAATTACTTCACCCTTTATGGTTAACAGAAATACAATCGCTGAAGGCTTTTCTTACCTATCGATCGGGCTATTTTTGAAGCTAGTCATTTCTAATAATATAGCTCCCGCGGTTGTTAGCAGAATGAGTTTCGATGGAGAGTCCTACAATATTGTATTCTGGCTTATTAACTTCACTCAGTTCGCTATCTATATTTATGCCGACTTTGCTGGATACAGTTTAATGGCGATAGGCTTAGCAAAATCAATGGGAATTGATTTGCCTACAAATTTCAATTTCCCTTTCATCGCGAAATCATTTAGTGAATATTGGCAGAGATGGCATATAAGTTTAACTGAATTCTTCCGTGACTATATTTTCTTTCCAACTTGGATTAAGAAGCCAAATTATATAGTGGCCATTACGTTAACTTTTGTTGTTTCAGGTTTATGGCATGGTCTAGAGAGTATTTTTATTTTATGGGGAATCGTTCATGCCCTACTTTTGATTTTCGAGAGATACACTAATGTAACTAAACTTCCTATCTTTTTACGACTACCCTTTACGCAATTCTTTGTAATCTTAACATTGGGTCTTTTTGGTTGTAACTCGACAGAACAATTTTACGAAATACTAACTAATCCAAATATATCTCAGTCCGTTTTAGCTTATTTCGGAAAATTCGAGCTCTTCTTTATTCCTATTTTCTTTGGAGCGCATTACATATTCTCAACATCTAGATTTAAAGACACAGTCAATTCAAACAAATTCAATTCAAAATACCTTCTCGTAACCAGTGCTTGGATTGCTATTTTATTTTTTAGAGGAGCTGGTAAGCAGTATGCCTATTTTAACTTTTAAGGAACTCAAAACCTCTTTATTCCTGATCGGCTTAATCACCATAGTGGTAGTGTGCCTCCGTTTACAATTTGATTTAAATTGGGAATCTTCTTTTATGGCAGAGCTAAGCTCTTTTCAAAAGATCTCACCACCAAATTCAGATATCTATATTTTAGGTGACTCTCGTTGCCTATTTGCTATCTCCCCTAATGAAATCGAACTTAAAACGGACAAAAAAGTTTTTAATCTATGTGTTCAACACCAAGCTTATACGCCTGAGTTTTTTAAACAGATTTCAAACCTTCCTAAATCAACCCTAATTATCACCCTAACTCCCCTATCTTTATACAGCGGTCATCATTTTGGATTAGAGAATCTTAAAAAGAGATCCTTCGAAGATCTGTTATCATTATTTTTTTCAAAAATTAATTTCAAAAACTGGTCAAAAACACTAACTAATAAACAGCTATTTGAGAAAGGTTGGATAGGTGGAGTAAAAACAGCAAACACAAATCCAATGAATCCTGTGAATGAATATGAACATGCTTTTAAAAACTCTGTCCCTATAGAGCATTCCATTATTATGGCTGAGTTCAAGAGGATTCAAGAAAACGGCCACCAAATTATCTTTATTCAAATGCCTAGTTCAAAAAACCTTCAAGCCGTAGAAGGGCCCCATTTAGAACACGTTAAAGAATTAAATAAAAATCTTAAAGCACAAGGGTATAAATTTATCTCTTTAGATAAAGTCAAAGAAGGCCTTGAGTACTTCGATGGTGACCATCTGGATCGCATGCAAGCAAAAAAATTATCTAAATTTTTAGGTGCTCAAATTAAAAAGGAACTATCAAAATGAAATTCCTCACTTGGAAAGATGATATTGATGAAATTTTTAAAGTTAAAGCTCAAACTAATGAAGACTCTATCTCTTTAGTTTTACACCATAATGAGAAATTGGGATACATTCCCGCTCTAATCGAAAAATTCTGCCTCCAAAGAGATTTTTCCGTAAACCTTACTACTAGAGAGGGTAAAAACACCGATTTTATTATCGGCCAGGAGGGTGAAAAGTCTATTGCGACTATACATTTGCCTCCTCTAATTGAGTTTTTTGGAAGCCATAATGCCTACTCAAATGAATTACATAATCTTTCAGGGATAAAGTACTCATTCGATTTTCAAAAGTTTGTTGCATACAAAATAGCGACAAACATTTTGAGCTATTTCTCAAAAGGCTTTAAGCTCATCGCGATTGATGGAGATCAAACACTTTGGAATGGTATAATTGATGAAGATAATGTTACCTATTCTAAAGAACTAGGTGCTGATCGAGGCTTCTTTAATTTTCAGAAGAAGCTAAAATCGATAAAAACAAATGGTGTTTTTCTGGTGCTACTTACAAAAAACTCAGAAAAAGATATTCATGCTCTTTTTCAAAACTTTGACTTTGAGCTCAAGCTTTCCGACTTCCAATTTGTAAAAGCTAATTTCGAAGCCAAAGCACAAAACCTGTACGACTGCCTTCAAAGTTTAAATCTTTCTCCAAAAGATTCTCTATTTTTAGATGATTCAATATTTGAAATTGAAGATATGAATTTACGATATCCTGACGTTTCCACTTCGCACCTTCCTAGATCCCCACATGAGTACGCAAGTTTACTTGATACAGTTGATTTGTTCTCTACTGTAAAAACGAAAGAAGATTTAAGCAGGACTACACTCTCCCCAATTAATATTGAGAACAAAATTGATAAGTCTGATATAGATGTACAAATAAAAGATACAGACCTACGCGACAAACAACGATTTATTCAACTAGCAAACAAAACAAATCAATTTAATCTGAACGGCTATAAACTCAATGAAGATCATTTTGAAGAACTACTTTCAAAAGGCTACAAAATACTACAAGCATCAGTAAAATATCGTGATGAAGATTATGGAAGAACTGGGTATCTAGTATTTAGAGAAATTCCAAATGAGATTGAAGTTTCCCATTTCTTTGTCAGTTGCAGAGTTTTAAGTTTCGGAGTTGCTGAAGAGCTCTTTTTAAAGCTGCCAGCGGGAAAACTACTTCAGTTAAACTACAAGAAGACGAACAGAAATCATTTAATGACCAACTTCTTGCTTGAAAGAGGCTTAATATGAAAATAGAAGATATATTGACAAAAATTCTAGGCCATTCAAATTTCAAATATGACTCCGAGGTAGCATCTATTGAAAACTGGACTTCACTTAATCATCTTAGAATCATTGTTGAAATAAACAAACAGTTTAACCTGAATCTAGATCCGTCTGATATTCATGGGAGTGATCATATTCAAGCAGTATTGGACTTAGCTAATGGAAATTAAGTTCTCACAAAATGAGATTAATAGTTTCTTGAAGCAGGGTGGAGACAGAAACCCTATACATCACAATCATGATTTTACTAAATTAACTCCGCTTGGGACTAATATAGCTCCAGGGCTATACCTGATCGAAAAAATCCTATCAACTGTAAAAATTAACAGCTCCGACATTGTACAAATTAAAATAGATTTTTTATTTCCTATCATCGAATTGAGTTGGCGATATCAGATATCTACTAGTTCAGCAGCAAACGAAACAAAAGTATCTTTAATGAAAGGAGAGAAAGTCTACCTAACTGCACAGGTTATTTTTGATAAGAAACCTCAACATGAAAAGATAAACTTTTCCAAACTAAGTCACGCTTCGACCTCTTTCACGGAAATACCAACAGCTATTATGCACTTGACTCTCACTCGATCTGATTCCAATGAACTAGAAGTATTAAATAAATTAGGAGTGGATTACCTAGAAGCCTCCAAAAGTATTACAGATACCAGAGTTCAATTTCTTTTAAAAAAGATTCGCCCCTATCAAGAACCACAACTCCATTCTACGAAACTTCGAGGACAAATAAAACCGACATTAGTCATAGGGGCTAGCAGAGGAATCGGATTTCACTTAGAACAAATACTATTAAAAAGCCAAATAAGGTCCGTGACTTTGGACTCCATCACTTTTCAAGTGGAGTCACCGACTTTAATAAAAGAAGAATTTGAAAATATCGTCTTTTGTCCTTTCCCAACCTACGAAGAGATAGACATATCCAATCTAAACACCTACGAACTAACTGAGATTGAAAATATGATTTCTCCTTATATTGAGTGCCTCAATTGGCTAAGAATTCAGTACCCCGACAAAAACTTGATTAATCTATCTAGTTCTTTTGTGGAGACTCATCCAAATTTATTGATGGCCTTCCTAAAATCTAAGTTGGAAAAAGCTTGCCCTGATATCAAGCATGTAAGGCTACCACCATATATGGGAAGAAGAAATCACGGACTAACTTCTAGGCTAAAAGAAGAATCCATTTTAAATGCACTAGAACTTATAATTGCTGAGCTAAAATAGCCTCAACCACCTTAATCCCATCAACAGCAGCGGAAGTAATTCCTCCGGCATAACCTGCCCCTTCACCGCATGGATAGAGTCCTTGGTGTGAAGTTGAGACAAAAGTTTTTTTGTCGCGAGTGATTGTTATCGGAGCTGAAGTTCTGGTTTCAGGAGCAATTAATAATGCATCTTCGTAAGCAAAACCATTTAACTTATTATTGAATTCATTTAAGGCGACTTTTAAATGCTCTGTTATAAATTTGGGGAAAACTTTCGAAATATCCGTTTTAAAAATGCCACTAGGACTGCTCGTCTTAGGTAGTGGATTTGAATTTAATTTACCCTTTAAAAACTCTCCGACAGTCATGGCCGGAAGCATCCTACCGTCTGCTTCTTTTTTAGAAATATTAAAGGCATTTTGTTCAATTTGGTGCTGGAAATCCATACCACTAAGAGGATCGTCTGTTTTAAAATCAACTCCAGCTTTCACAGATACAACCAAAGCTGAGTTTGACCAGCGAGAGTTTCTAGCATAGTTACTCATCCCGTTAACGACGATACCATCGGATTCAGTACCACTGGATAGAACATAGCCTCCTGGGCACATACAAAAAGAGTAAGTCCCTTTATCAGTTTCTTTGTTATGATGAGATAATCTATATCTTGCGGCTTCCATGGCATCAGCAAAACGACCATGTTGCATTTTATCGATTTCCATTCTTGGGTGTTCTATTCGAACACCGACTGCAAAGTCCTTGGGTGCTATAGCAACGCCTTGATCTTTCAAGTGATGATACATCTCCCCTGCAGAGTGACCACTAGCAAGAATGACATGATCACTCAAAATTTCTCGCCCATCACTCAGAACGACACCTGTAACTTTATCACCTTCAATTAAAAGCTTACTCGCTTTTACATTGTAAAGAATCTCATGCCCTTGTTCTTTTAAAGAGTCAGAAATTTTAGTGATTATTTTTCGAATTTTATTTGAACCTAAATGAGGATTTGAAATATAGGCCACTTCTTCAGGTGCACCAAAATCAACAAATTTTTGCATTACATATTTGATGTAATCAGACTTCACACGAGTAATTAATTTTCCATCAGAAAAAAGTCCCGCTCCCCCTTCACCAAAGCAAACATTACTCTCAGAGTTAAGCTCACCCTTTCTCCAGTATTTTGATATATGAAGCATCCTCTTATTAGCTTCATCCCCTCGCTCAATAACAATCGTAGGAATCCCGTATTCTGAAAATCTTAGGGCCGCAAACAAACCAGCAGGTCCAGCACCAATAATAACGGGAGTTTTACCAAAAGGGTTTAAACGAGCAAATTCCTCACGGTGAGTTGAAAAGCTCTCTCCTTTTTTAACGGCTTCTAAAGTATATAAGTAATGAGGAGCTTTACCTCTAGGCGCACCTCGAGCATCAAGGCTTTTTGAAATGATTCTGTACTCTACCATTTCAGGATAGGCAGAGCTCATATAGGAATCGAGATCTTGATCAAACTTCAGTTTAAAATTTAGCTTATGTGACATGAAGACTTCCTACAGCGAATAAGCTATATTGTATAGAGAGAATATAATAATTTTAGAGGCTTAGATATGAATTTTGACTTGATAATCGTAGGAAACGAACTCTTAAATGGAAAGATTGAAGACAGAAACACTCATTATATTGCTAAGGAATTGTATAAACACGGGCATACTCTAAGAAAAGTTCACATAATTGGCGACGAAGAAAAGCTTTATTTTGAAGCACTTGACGCTGCGTTCAATAAATCTGATGTCGTCATTACAACTGGAGGCCTAGGTCCAACCAAAGATGACCTCACTAAAAGCATCCTGGCCAAATATTTTGATAAAGAAATTTCTCATTCTGAAAAAGCTATGGAAATTGCCAAGCTTCACTATAAAAGAGGTAATAGAGAATACGATACTGAAAAAATTCAATATCATTTGTTTCCAAAAGATTTTGATGTCGTCCTCAACCCCGTAGGATACGCCCCAGGTCTAAGTTACACCCAAGATGGAAAATCTGTATTCGCCACCCCTGGTGTCCCGACTGAATTTCAGGCAATGCTCTCACAAGAAATCCTTCCAGGCCTTGCCCAGAAATCAGAGAAACAAATCAAGCATGTCATCGTAAAAACGTGGAAAGTTCCAGAAGCAAAAATATTTCATGATCTCTGCCCTACGCTTTGGGACGAACTAGCTCAATTTGGTGAAGTAAGTTCACTCCCCCATATGACTGGAGTCGATATCGGAGTTAAATTAATAGGAGACGATAAGACTAACTCTGAAAATGAGAAAAAAGTTCTTCAACTTATTTTAGACTCAGCAATTAAAGATAATATTTGGCATATCGGTCCAGAGACGATGGAAGAAATTATTATCAAAGAAGCTACCGCGAAAAAGCTAAAGATTGGGTTTGCAGAAAGTTGTACAGGAGGACTCTTGGCCTCAAAGATAACTGATGTCAGTGGGTCTTCAGCTGTTTTTTGGGGAAGCGTAGTAAGTTATGCCAACGAAGTAAAAATGAAATCCCTTAATGTTGCAGAAGAAACTTTAAAAGCTCATGGTGCTGTTTCAAAAGAAACTGCATTTGAAATGGCCAAAGGAGCCAGAGAACATCTTAATGTGGATATTGCTGTAACCACTACGGGAATAGCAGGCCCTGGAGGTGGCTCAAAAGAAAAACCCGTGGGTACAGTGGGAATTGGAGTTAGCACATTAAAGAATACCGAAAGTGATATTTATTATTTTACTGGCACAAGAACATCACTAAAAGAGCGTTTTGCTAGATTTGCACTGCTAAAACTTCTTGAAGCCATCAGGGACTGTTAGTCTTCAAGAACAAAACCAGGAACTCCTAACATATTACAAAAAAGTTTATAAATGATTCGCTCTTTTTTACTGATAAACCCGTTTAGCGTCGCTATTTCTTTAAGCTCTTTCAGTATCAATTCTTTTTGCCTAGGTGTGGAAAATCGATACCCCTCGATTGCGCTTAGAATTTTTCCATAACCTAGTTTGTTCTTTTCTATAAGTGAAAAGTTGACCTTTAGATCCGCGTTGTCATCTAGATAGTAAAAAAATGACTTCAAAATTAGACTATATTTTTTGACTTGATCACTTGATAGTTTCTTATCCTCAACTTTTACTGGTTCCAAACTAGGCTTT
>CATLVA010000047.1 GCA_950060715.1 uncultured Oligoflexia bacterium
ATTCACCAGATACTTGTTTCTTTGAAATGGGTATGGATTCCTTATTTCTCACTCAAGTAGCATTAAAACTTAAGTCTGAATTTAATAAGGAAATTAGCTTTAGGCAGTTGACTGAAGAGTTAGCTGATCTTAATAGTTTAAGCCAGTTTTATCAGGATATTTATATCGAAGACGTTTCTACAATTGAAGTAGCTCCGGAACCAGTTATTTCAAGCCCAGCGATGATAAACTCCATAAATATTTCTGCTGGAGGAGTTGAAGGAATAGTGCAAGCTCAATTGCAGATAATGCAAACCCAACTATCACTACTTTCAGGGCAGGGTCATATCTCTCAGACTACAACTCAGACACAACCACAACAGCAAGCAGTCCCGCAAACAAAGGAGCGAGTTGAAGTTCAAGCAGAAGCGAAAACAGATGAAGCGTATAACCTAAAAGCAGAGCTTAATAACACAAAACAAGCTTTTGGTGCAATCGCCAGGATAGAAACTCAAAAGCAAGTTTCAATAAAGAACGATTTTATAGAGAATTTTATTGAAGAGTATAATACCCAAACCATTCAGTCGAAGAACTTCACTCAAGATTCTCGAAAAGCTCATGCCGATCCACGTGCAGTCACAGGTTTTAAACCAGAACATAAAGAAATTGTGTATCCAATAGTTGTGAAGGCATCAAAAGATCAAGAGCTGATTGATCTGGATGATAATCGCTATATTGATATGTTATGTGGTTTTGGATCTAACTTTTTTGGAAATAGAAACAAGCATATTCAAATGAGGATTCAAGAACAAATGGATCTTGGGTATGAGATAGGTCCTCAGCATCCACTTACAAAAGAAGTGAGTGGGATGATAAACGATATGACTGGTAATGAACGAACCGCTTTTTGTAATACTGGTTCTGAAGCAGTACTTGGTGCCATGCGGATTGCAAGAACTATAAGTGGAAAGAAAAAAATTATTTCTTTTAATGGCTCTTACCATGCGCCTAAGGACGAAGTTATAATAAGAGGATCAAAAAAAGGTGATACTTTTCCGGCTGCACCTGGAATTAATAAAGATGCTGTCTCAAATATGATCGTACTTGAGTATGGAGAAGATAGCTCATTTCAAACCTTGTCGGAGTTAATTGCAAAGGGCGATGTAGCTGCGGTTATAGTAGAACCGGTGCAAAGTAGAAGAAGTGATTTTCATCCTAAAGAATTTTTAAAGAAAGTGAGAGAACTCACTTTGGCCAATGATGTTTGTTTAATTTTCGACGAAGTCATAACAGGATTTAGAATTGCTCTTGGTGGAGCTCAAGAATTTTTTGGTATTCGAGCTGATTTATGTACTTATGGAAAAATCGTTGGTGGCGGTATGCCGATTGGTGTCGTGAGTGGAAAAGCAAAATTTATGGATGCACTGGATGGGGGACATTGGCAATATGGTGATGACTCTGTTCCAACTGTAGGAGTTACTTATTTTGCAGGGACATTTGTCAGACATCCACTTGCACTTGCAGCAGCAAAAGGTGCTCTTGAAGTATTAAAAGAAATCGGAAATGAAGGGTTGAATGAACTTAACAGAAAAGCTGATAAGTTCGTTCAGGATATAAATTCTTTTTGTTTGCAGGTGAACTCACCCCTGAGATTTGCAAATTTTGGTGCGTTAATGAAGCCCAAATGGGAACAAGAATTTAAGTACACTGATATTTTCTTTGCCCATCTTAGAATGAACGGTATCCACTGCTATGATGGTTTTCCTTGGTTTATTAACCTTGCCCATACAGATGCACAATTAATGGAAGTTAGCCGCAAGATTAAAAGCAGTGTCGCCAAGATGCAAGAAGTTGGCTTAATGCAAGGTGGGTCAATATACCAAAGTAAAGAGGTCATGCATTCTGATCTGCCTCCGCGCTCCGGTCTTACTCTTGGTCGAGATGAGCAAGGTTTTCCAAAATGGTTTGATGAAAATAGTGTTGAGGTTAAACTATAGTCATGAACCTTTTTAAAGCTGAGAGTCGTTTTACCCCCCTGTCTGTAGGGGAGATAGAATTAAGTGCGCCAACGTCTGCAGCACAGAAAGAAATTTGGGCCAGTATCCAAATTGATGAAAACGCGACACTTTGTTTTAATGAATCAATTGTCATAAAAATTGATGGCAACATAGAAATAGCAAGACTTAAAAATTCCCTACAAGGATTTATTGAGAGACATGATAGTTTTCGTAGCTGTTTTACCCCTGATGGGCGAAATATAATCGTCTATAGAAATACCGAATGCAATTTCGAGTACAGCGATCTAAGTGTTGATCCTCAAAAATTCGACGAATTAAAAAACAGATCAACTCTTATTGAATTCGATCTCGTGCAGGGTCCATTATACCATTTTCATCTCATAAAAATTTCTGAAGAACATTTTGAGTTGATCATCGTAGCCCATCATTTAATATGTGACGGATGGTCTATGGCGGTTTTGGTAAACGAAATTAGTAAGATCTATGAAGGTCTTAAACTAGAGCCTGCTCATCAGTTTGTTCCGTTCTCATTACAATTTGAAAAAGAATCCAAAGATGCGGATCTAAGTTATTGGATAAACAAACTAGAAAACGCTCCCTCAAATATTGACCTACCCCTTGATAAGGTTAGGCCAGCTTTTCGCACCTATGAAAGTGAGCGCTTTGATTATAAATTAGATGAAACTCTTGTTGAAAATCTGCAAATATTAGCATCAAAAAATCGTTTAAGTTTTTACCATATTCTATTTGGAGCTTTTCAGGCTTTTATTGGCCGTTTAACAAATTCAACTGACCAAGTTATCGGTATAAGCAGTGCTCTTCAATCGAACTATGGTGCCTATGATCTTGTAGGTCATCTGGTTCAAATGCTTCCTATAAGAATGAAGATAGATCCTTCAATTGATATAATTGAATTTTCAAAACTTGTTAAAACCGAAATGCTAAATGCCGTGGATCACTCCCGGGTTACATTTGGTGAAATAGTGCAGAATTTAAAAATTGAAAGAGATCCAAGCCATATACCTTTGATGAATATCATTTTCAATGTTGATCAGCAGTATGAAGGACAAGGGTTTGAGTTTAAGGCTATAAAAGCTCATTATGATTCGATACCTAGATTCTTTGAAAATTTTGAAGTTTTTATTAATGCGACTACTTTGGGAAAGAACTGTGTCCTTGAGTGTCAGTTTAACAAGAACCTTTTTTATAGAGAGACGATAAGTCGTTGGATGGTTGAATTTGAAAATTGGCTGATTCAAATAACTAGAATGCCAAATCAACCTATTGAAGAATTAAACTTCGGCCTAGAGTATCTAAAACGGGCGACTAAATTATCAGCAGATACTGCTAGTGAAACATCAAGTGCGAATATTCGAGAAGAAGATCTGCAAGTCATGTTGTCTGCATGGAAAGATATTCTAAAAAACCAAAGTATTTCTAAGCATTCTAATTTTTTTGAAGTCGGTGGTCATTCTCTTTTGGCCATGGACCTAGTTCATTATTTCAAAAAACACTATCAAAACCTACTGACTGTTAAGTTGGTGATGATGAACCCAACGCCCGAAAAATTATGCCAAGCAATAGGTCCAATTAAAAAGAACAGAAGTGAGATACAAGAAGCTAAAATATTGAAGAGCGAATTTGATTTAAATCTTGCACAGAAACAAGCTTGGTATCTTCAAGAGATAAATCCAAATTCAACAATGTTTAGCCTGCCAAGTGCAATTAGAATTCCCGTTGAGTTAGACATTGAGAAGTTAAAGTCAGCTTATTTAAAAATTTTAAAATTTCATCCACAGCTTAGAACAAAGATTATCAAAGGTCCCAAACAAGCGATAGAGTCTATTGAGAAAGTATTTGCTGGCCTTGATTTTGATGTCTATGAGTGTGATCTTGAAACGGCTGTTAGTCATATGGAGCAGCTTGCCGAAAAGCCAATAAGTATTAAGGATACTCCATTATTCAACGTGAAAATATATAAGTTATCAAAAGCAGATTATATTTTGTTTAACAATTTTCATCATATTATCTTTGATGGCTGGAGTTTTGATATTTTCTTTTCTCAGCTCAATAAACTATACCTTGATGAAGATAGCCTAATTGAGGAGCGAAGCTATCAACATTATGTTGATGAGCAAAAAGCATTACTTGCGACAGGTGAATTTAAATCGAAACTAGAAAAGTTAAAAACGTATTTTGAGTCATCATCTAAAGTAAATCTATTACCTTGTGATTTTGAACGTCCTAATAAAATTAATCATTTTGCAAAGACATTGGATTTTACTATTGATTCAGATTTATTTGATTCTTTAAAATCCTTTTCTCAAAAAAATGACGTATCACTATTTAATATCTTTTTGTCATCGTTTTCTCGTTGTTTGATGAAGGAAATAGGTACGAATGAAATACTAATAGGAACTCCATTGCGGGCCAGACCAGAAGGAAGTGATCGCAATACCATTGGTTATTTCGTTAATTCACTCCCAGTTAAGATCATAAATAAGCAAGATGATTTGGAGTTTTTAAAGACCACTCAAGAGTCCATATTAAACACGGTAGAACACGAGAATATACCTTTAGAAAAACTCATTCAAGCTCTTGGAATTCAGAGAAATCCTTCTTATACTGCTTTGTTTCAACATTTTTTTTCTTTTCAAGATGTAACAAATAGAGCTGGAACCTTTTCTCATTTGAATTACTCCCAAATAAATATATCAAAGGCATCAACTCACACAGATCTCGATATGTGGGTGAAAGTCAGTAAACAAAAAATAGAAGGTGCCATAGAGTATCGAGCGGACTTATTTAAAGAAGAAAGAATTTCGGAGTTATACTCAAAATTTTTATCGGAGCTTAGATCAATCGCTAGAAATCAGGCAAAGAAAATCGAACAATGTGTTGATGACTTTGACTTCACTAAACCTATTCATAGCTTTGTAGAGGAGTTTGCCCAGACATCTCCTTATAAGACTGCTATTAGGGTAAATGGAAAGTCTCTAAGTTATTCAGAGTTAAATCAATTGGCTGATGACTATGCCGGGGCACTATATGCAAAAGGAATAAGACAGGCTGACTTGGTTGGAGTCTGTTCAAATAGGGATGAGAATTTAATTATATCTCTTCTTGCATTGATGAAACTTGGAGCAGGGTATGTTCCTCTTGACCCTTTTTTCCCAGATGAAAGATTGTTCTATATGATAGAGCATTCTGAAATAAAAACTCTCATTTGTAATGATCATATGAAGTCTCGGTTTGCTTCCTTAAGCTTGGAGCCGATTGGCTTTTCAGAACTAAAGAAATCTGATCAAGCGACTTATGTTAAATCTCATGATGAGAACAATACTCTATACGTTATTTACACATCGGGAAGCACTGGAACACCTAAAGGGGTTGAGCTTGGTTGGCGCTCAGTAAAAAACTTTCTAGCTTCCATGCAAAGTAAGCTAAATTTAGGTCAAGATATTAAATTATTGGCTGTTACAACTTTAAGCTTTGATATTGCAGTTTTAGAGCTCTATCTTCCTCTTGTTTGTGGCGGCACACTTGTTCTTGCAGATAAATTTGATGCTGTTGATGGCGAGTCTCTCTCTCAATTGATCACGAAAGAAGAGATCAATATCATGCAAGCTACACCAACTACTTGGAGACTTCTTCTCGGTGTAGGGCATGAATTTCGTTCTCAATTCACTGTGCTGTGCGGAGGTGAACCCTTTCCTCTCGATTTAGCTCAATCTCTCCTAAAAAAAGATTTAAATGTTTGGAATATGTATGGGCCAACAGAAACTACTGTTTGGTCTCTAATGAAGAAATTGCAGCTACCTCTTGATAAAATTTCAATTGGTAAGCCGATTCATAACACTGAAATCTATATCTTAGACTCAAATCTTAATCCCGCTACAACTGGAGAGGTAGGAGAAATTTGTATCGGCGGTGAAGGGCTGGCAAAGGGGTATTTTAAAAACTCAGAGCAAACATCAAATTCGTTTGTTTTCCATCCAGAATTTGGAAGGATATATAAAACAGGTGACTTGGGACGAAAGCTCGATAGTGGTGACTTTGAGTGTTTGGGGAGAAATGACTCTCAAGTTAAAATAAGAGGATATCGAATCGAATTAGGTGAAATTGAAAATAGGCTATCGATTTATAAGGAAGGAGCAGAGGTCGCGGTTGTTGCAGTTAGTTTAGACGAAGTAGATCAGGGCCTTGTGGCTTTCTATCGTAGAACACCTGGGGTAACAGAAGAGAAACTACGTGAGTTTTTAGCCGCCAAATTACCGGCCTACATGATTCCGAATCATTTTGTGTTTTTAGATGAGTTTCCACTTACTTTAAATGAAAAAATAGATAAAAAAACTCTCAGTGCAAATTTTCTTAAGAGTTTTAAAGCTGAAAAGGTTGATTCACCAGCAACAGACTTTTCAGATAATGCTCGTGGAAAACTGGAAAAAATATGGTTTGATTTATTGGGTGTACTTAAGCCTAGTCTAGAGGATAATTTTTTTGAAGTCGGTGGACACTCTATGCTTGCTGTTGAGTTGTTCACTCGATTGGAGCAGGAATTCTCCATTGAACTTTCTCTCGCAGAATTGGTTAATAGAGCCAATTTTGGTGATATCCTCCAGCTTGTTAGTGGCCAAAAAGAAGGTAAGCAAACGAGCTGCCTTGTTCATATCGATGTTAAATCAAGACAGAAAAACCTATTTTGCTTTCACGGTGTTGGCGGCAATATCCTTAATTATAGAGTTTTAGCTGGCCGTTGTGATGGTTTTGACGTCTATGGAATCCAGTCTTATGGCGTGAACGGCGAATCTAATCTCCCACAAAGTTTGGAAGAAATGTGCGAGCGCTATGTAAACGAAATTTTAACTGTTCAAAACTCTGGAGTTTTCTATTTAGCGGGAGGCTCTATGGGAGGGATCATCGCTTTGGAGGTGGCCACTCAGCTTAAGAGGAGAGGATATAGTGTAGCATCAGTTATCATGTTCGATACTTTTGGTCCGAAAATCGACGTCAGTAAGAGGCAGGAAACTAATATTTTAAAGAAAATTCGCAATGCAATTTCTTGGCGCTACCGTAAAATTGTCACATCTTTTATTGCCTTATTTTTTAAACTAATTGAGGTAAAATTACCTCATAAATATAGGTACTTTGATTTGGAGGTTCGAAACTATCGTCTACTTCATAAGTACCGGGTAAAGGAATACCATGGTCGGGTAGATCTACTAAGGGCTCCAATTAATGAGGGAACCTGCTATAAAGATCCTTGGCTAGGATGGAAAGGAATTTTGACCCATGACTTTAAATATTATGAACTCGAGGGTAATCACGAGCGTTTTGTTGAGATTGAAGAATTGCCATCTCTGGTTAATCGTATTCTCACTTCTTTGTAGCAACCAAATATTTGCTAAAACAATCAGTTTATCCAAAAAACTTAATGAAGATAGCTATCTTAATCTTGAGTCGCAAAATGAAATCGTCGCCGCGATAAAAGAAAATGATCAAATTTCAATCATTGTTGAAAATGAAGGTAGTGCTAGGAAGGAGTTTTATTTTGGAATCAAGGATACTGCAACAAAAGACTACTGGGGGCAATTCACTTTTAAAACGAATCTAAAACGAGGGACTAATTATTTAAATATCGATCTTGATCGAAACGTGGGAGAGAGGTCATCGCAAAAATATCAAAGAAAAATAGACAAAGAAAAGATTACTAAAATTTTTATTGTTTTCAATCCAGATAAAGAGAGCACGGATGAATCTATAGTTATTAAAGAGATTAAATTCACAAAAAGAAACAAAATCATTTTAAATAGCAAAGGAAAATTTTTCTTGTTTTCCGATAAGAGAACCAAGGATTATGAATTCGCAGACTATATAGATACCAACCTCGTAGATTTAAAATCAAATGAAAATGGATTTACCAAGCTTGATCTGTGGCAAGTGAGGGATGCAAAAATAGCTCCCAAAGCTTGGAGCGAGTCAATCGGGGTGAAGAAAGCCAGCTTGAAATTTAACCTCGCTAAGAATAGGTATAAGTTCATTCTGAACTGGAATGAATTGGGATATTGGGAGCCACCTTTTTGGAAAATGCGAAAGATAGTTGTCAACGGAAAACCAAAAGTGATTGAGACCAGAAGTAGTTGGAATGACTATCTGGAGGATTACTTTACGTTTTATCCTCCTAATTTACAAAATAGTTTTGAACAACTTAAAAATAGAATTTTTAAAAGTAGAACAAAATATTTTAAAAAGAAGTCTTCTGATAAACTGAAATATCTGGCTGTTTCTATAAATTATAAGAAAGAGATAGCAAAAATTAACGAAAATCCTAAATTAAAAAAAAGTACACCATTTACGTGGGGGTGGTCTTCTTGGTCGGCAAATGATGCAGTTGATTATTGCGAAAAAGATATGGCAAGACTCAATTTAGTTAGTCTTGATTGCATGATTGTCGATGCATCTCAACATGGCCAAC
>CATLVA010000048.1 GCA_950060715.1 uncultured Oligoflexia bacterium
AGGGAGTAGATCATAATTTGAAAATTCTAATTGGGGGTATTGATTGAGGGATTCGTCCTCACTAAATAGAGTGAAGGTCGGGACTTCATACTGTCCACTTAACCATTCATCCCTACGTTTTTTATAGACCAGAACCTTGCCTTCTTTTCTAAGAACAAGGCGAAGTAAATGTAGATCAAAATAATTGCTATCGGCTACATGTGATTCTTTTACCACAGGATACATCAGAGGATTGGCCCTACCCTGACAATTCTCTTTCAAAGGACATAACTCACAGGCAGCAGTTCTCGCCTGACAAATTCTTCTCCCAAGATCCATCAGTGCCTCATTAAGATTTCTAGCACCAAGGCTTTCAATGGACTGACAAATTTCATTATTTTCAAATAGCTGGCGAAGCTTTTTTTGAAGCTTTGGTCCTTTATGCTCTTCTATTGCATAGTAACGAGCAAGTACTCGTTCTAAATTCGCATCTACAGACAAGTCGGGTATATTGGCTCCAATCGATCTGAGCGCAGAAGCCGTATAATCACCAATGCCTTTAATTTTTAGAAGCTCTTCTTTATCTGTGGGAATTTCACCATTAAATTTTTCACAAATTTCTATAGCAGCACTATGGAGACTACGGGCCCTTCTATAATATCCAAGTCCTTGCCAATTTTTCATCACATCCTCTTGCGAGGCTTGGGCAAGAGTTTTTACTGTCGGATAAGCGGCCATAAAGCGGTCAAAATGCTTAAGCACAGTCCCTACTGTTGTTTGCTGTAGCATAATTTCTGACACGAGCGTGCCATAGAGGCTACGGTTAATACGCCATGGTAATTCGGAGTAGTTTTTTTTAGACCACTCGATCAAGGTTTTATTCATAGACAGAACTTTCTAATTCTTTTTAATTCGGACTTTAGATCTTTCGCAAACAATGGTTTGTTTAAGCCTCTCATCGTCCCTACTCCGGTTGCTTCGATTGCGGAGATAAAATCATCTTTAGCTTCAAAGATATCAGTTATGATAATTACCTTCTGAGCTTTTGAATTGGCAAGATCTTGCATGATTCTATTCATATTGTTAAGTCCACCACTTAGACAAACTCGATCAAAGGCGCCTGCCTCTTTTCGAAATTCCTCAAAATAATAAACCTTCATTTTTTGATTTAGCGGACAAGTAGCACTTAGGTCTTTTAGAAATCGCTCACGCTTGCACTCTTGATCAAAACCAAAAAAATCCACTTGCTTCATCGTGGAGCTAACATCGACCCAAATTTCAAGTTCAGACTTCCCTTCTTTCATTTTCTTTTGAGCTTCACCACAGAATATGTCGAACATTTGTGTTTCATCACAATTGATCATATTTCTTTCTGTTCCTGCGTGAACTTCCATAAACTCATATTTTTGGGAGTTTTCCACTTCAGAGATATCAACTTGTTCATAATCACCTGGCTCACTTCCAGGTTTATACAAACCGACCTGTGGATCAAAACAATGATCTCCCATAGGCTGGCACTGAAGAGCTCTTTGTGCAAACATGGGCTGCTTATATTTGGGTGTTAGTGAGTCAAGCCAAACAGTTGCACTCATCTCACTTAAAAACCAAACTTCAAACGACTTCGGCATGGCCAGCAATTGCGAGCTCATTATCAAAATTAAAAATATAAAAGTCGTTTTAGCTAATCTCATTAAAAGTTTATTTGCCTCTGCTTAAAGTAGCGAAATAATGAGTTCCCTACATCTACAATTAAATCTTTTCCTTCTGGGTCAAGGTCAAGAAAGTCAGTTAAAAAACCTTTTTGTCTTGGACTAAGCTGATCTAGCTTCTCTCTTACAGAAAGATTTTTTTGCTTTTCCCCAAAAGACATACTCACACCACGTATATTTGCCTTAGTTGTAGTACGAGTTGTTTCCTCTGACTCTCCCTCTTCAGGCTTATCGGCTGAAAACTGATCTTTATAAAATGCCACTAGCTTTTTAAAGGTATGAGTAGACTCTTCGTCGACAAAATCAATAACTTCATGGAGTGGAATATTTAAATAGGCCACGATCTTTGCAATCATTTGCTCATCTATCTCTTTCGTTTTTTGATTTAAAAAACGACTCATAGTAGAAATACCTGCATCTACAGCTTCAGCCAGATCCTTTTGTGATAAGCCTCCACGTATTTGCATGTACTTACGAACAACTCCGAGAAACATCTCAATAAAATCTATATTAAATTTAATCATTTTGGATCCTCCGTTTACTTTCTCTATGCAACATATCGGTTACATTCTGCAATTATTTATAGCATAAGTCATTAAAATAGCAGTTTTATCGGAATTAATTTCCACCATGCAATTTTATTGCTTGACGAATTGCGTCATGCATGAGATACTGGTTTTAGGAAATGCAACACGGGGAAACGATATGCAAACTACTAACGTAATACAATTTAACTTAGTAAATACGAAAGCTTACAAGACTATTATAAATACAAGAGTAAATAATATAAATTTAAATAACAAACTTTTTGCTGGATCACGTATTGAAAACACAGTATTTGAAAACGTTAACTTTGTTGAGTGTGATTTCCAAGGTACTGAAATTATTAACTGCAAGTTTGTTAACTGCAACTTTGAAAATTGCAATTTTGAGTTCTCTAGAATTAAAAATTGCAATATGGTTGCATGAAGGTTGCAATTTTTGCATTTCGAATTCCCTTAACACTAACTTTCTATCTTGCATGCTAACCGCCAATAAATACGAGGAAAGTGAGCATATTGAAGCAACTTTCATCAACTCTATTAAAGAAGACGGAACGATGGATGAGTACGCTATGGAAGCAACAACTCTCTCTTACTGCCAAGTAGCAGCTTAATCCACTCAAGGCCAATGATGGCCTAATAACTTAAGGATGAAGCCCGCCTTGCACGGATGCTGACCTCTCTATAACCCCTCGATAAACATTTCGAAAGCACTCCTCAAGGGCCCAGGAAACTGGGCCTCATTTCTTTTTTTGTTTTATCCTGTAAATATTTCGTGGTGTATAGCGATTTTCAACACAACGCGTTACAGTTAACAAAATGCTTAAACTGGAGGCTTAACATGGCAAAGCGTACTATCGCCGCTGCACTACTAACCCTTTCAATGAGCTCATTTGCTCTTGATAATATTGGCGTACATCAGTCTTATTATGTAACTGAAAAAGGACGTCCAATTACTGTTAAATCTGAAATACCAGCAGACGGTTCAGGTTGGGCCACAACTTTCTCACCAGATGAATTCTTTTACCAAAAAGATATTGTTGATACTTTTGGTGGAAATTATATCGTAATGGATACTGATGGAATTATTCACACGCTAGACTCTCAAGGAAATATGTACAAAGAGCTAGATGCTTATGCAGATTCTAAAGTTAAAGTTGCTGGAATGAACTACTTCATTACTAGAAAAGGTACGATTGTCGTAATTAAGCACGACGGTATGATTGGAAAGACTGAAGCTGGCTTTGAAAGAGTTAATAAGAAAGAAGCTGGTGGGATGTATTTCTTTCACAAAAGAAAATTGATGATCCCAAATATTTTTACTGGAGACAACGTTGAGCTTCCATACTCAACCAGCAGAAGAAAAGCTGAAAAATATGGTATCCTTCATATCGATGGTGATATTGAAATATACGGTGACAGCTATTTTGTGACTGAAGAAAATAAAATTTATACCATTGGATTTAAGTGGAAAAAAGTAATCATCGTAAGAGAAGATGAAGTTCGCGGAAGAACAAGAAGAACTGAAGAACTTCAAGAAAACTATTTTCCAGAAATACATGAACATACACTTCCAGGATCAATGTCACACGAGGACATCGTGAAAAAAGGTGGAAATTTTTTCTTTGATAAATTAGGAAACCTTTTCACAATTTCTGATAAAGGTGAATTTAAAAGACATGGAACTATTGCTGGTAAAGCAGGGCAGCTTCCTAGCCAACTAGGTGGGAACTATATGATCTTCAGTGATAAATCTCTTTACCAAGTAGATGAAAAAGGTGAATTAAATTTTGTTCACAAAATTGATCCAAAAGTTAACGTATTAGTGACAAATAAGTAGTCGTCAGACTATTGTTATCTCTCTCTCTACAATACAAAAAAGGCTGCAATCGCAGCCTTTTTTTATAGAAAATTTGTATTGGTATTTTTGGGCGGTGTGAATCTGAAAGTTGAAGACTTAAATCCTTTTTTCACACTCAATTTTTTTGTGGTCAAGATAGTTGGGTTCTCATCATTTCGAGTAAACATCTTCATCGATTCTAACTGAGAAAACTTTGCATCTTTATTATTATAGTTTAGCTCAAATTTGTAATAACCAAGTCGCTTTTCATTATCCTCAGAAAAACTCAACTCATACACTTTATCGTTCAGTTTCTTCACTTGATATTCTGAATTTGATTTCAATCCAAAGCTTAGTTTATCAAAAATCTTTGAAAGACAATGAACAGATGAATTACCAATAAGTACTTCGCCTTTCTCTCCCTCAAATAAAGGAGGAGTATATATCCAAACTTTTTCAGGGTTACAGACGTATATTTTTTCATCATCATCTCCCTTAGAATGCATATAAACGTTACCTTTAAACTGATATTTTAAGGAAATATCAGTTTCGATATTTCCAGAAATTATCGATTTTTTGGTTTGAACAAATTCACCTAAAAATGCTTTCGGAACATAACCGGCTAGAACACTCTCCAGCATAGCAAAGAAAAGAATTGTACAAATTAAAACTCTTATCATTGTAGTTGCACCGAAACAGCTTTAGAAACACCTGGCTCTTGCATAGTTACACCGTATAGAGTGTCGTTAAGTTCCATCGTTTTCTTATTGTGAGTAATCAAAATAAATTGTGATTCAGCACTCATCTCTCTTAGAAGTTCATTAAACCTACCAACGTTAGCATCATCTAGAGGAGCGTCTACCTCATCTAGTAAACAGAATGGACTAGGTTTAACCAAAAAGATTGAGAAGATTAGTGAAACTGCCGTCATAGCTTTTTCCCCACCACTCATAAGATTAATTGATTGCATTTTCTTTCCAGGAGGCTTAGCGATAATTTCGATACCACACTCTGGATCATCAACATGCCCAACGATTTCAAGCCTTGCTTCACCACCTCCAAAAATAATTGGAAATACTTTTGTGAATCTTAGATTTACTTCATCAAATGCTTCTTTAAATCTAATTCTTGATTTCTCATCGATATGTCCAATTGCGGTTTCAAGATCAACTAAAGACGCTTTTAGCTCTTCTTCTTGCTTTCTCAAGAAATCATAACGCAATTTCTGACGATCATAATCTTCAATTGCTTGCCAGTTGATCTCACCAAGTCGATTAAATTCAGACTTATACCTCTTGAACTTCTCTTGAGATTCACGCAGAACTGCTGGGAATTTCTTATCAAATTCATATTCTTTTTTCTCGATGACAACTTCGCCTTCTTCAGACTCTTGAGTGAAAACTTCATCAATATTCTTAAGCCCTTCAAGTTGCTCGTCAGTATATTGCAGATAAGCTTGTAGAGTTTCTCTCAGGTCAACTCTATATCTTTCAAAGATATCTCTTACGAGTAAATCTTCCTCTTCGATCGATTTTTCGATTTTAAGCTCAAGCTCAACATTCATCTTTTCACGTCTATTGACTTCATTATTGATCTGCTTAATCTCATCCTCACGAGCCTGCATTCCAGATAATAAAGTCGCGAACTCTTCTTTCCCATCTGTTAGATGAGCATCTTTGTCATTTAGCTCTTCTTGTTGCTGAGCATTTTTTTCTTCTAAACTATCAAGCTCTAAGCTTGCCTCTTCGATTTCATTTTCTAAACGCTCAATCGTTTCATTATTAAGAGCAATCTTTTCATCAAATCTTAAAAGTTGTGCATTAATATCTTCAATCTGTGACTCAAGTCCGTTTACTTGAGACTGATAACTACTTGCCTTAGCTTGAAGCTCTAAAAGCTCAGATCTCTTAGACTCATAGTCCATTTTAAGATTTTCAAGCTCTTCTTCGATATTCTCAAACATCTCAGTGATATTTGCTAAACGCTCTTCACTGTCTTGTTTTTGATTTAAGATTTCTTCTTCTTTTTCTAGTAACTCAAGTCTTGCGACAGAAGTTTCGCTCTTACGCTTTTGTAAAATATCAAGTCTTGAACTGGTTGAGCTGTAATTTCCTTCTTTAGATTCTAGAGAAGATTTAAGCGCAATATACTCAGTATTACTCTCGTTTAACTCTTTCGTTTTGGCATCTAGCTCACTTCTCATCTGCTCAACTTCAGAATTTAGAGTGGCCACTTCATCTTCAAGCTTCTCAAGCAGTTGAGACTTCTCTTCAAACTGCTCAGTTAATTCATTGATTAAATTGTTTCTTTGAACAACACCCATACCAGTGCTTTCAGCAGTTCTAGTAGAAACTTGGGCTGAACCGTTATTATTGGTAACAAAAACCATTCCATCACGACTAATAACACCTTTAACTTTTAAGTCAGAAACAATTTTTAGTCCTAACTCAGGAGTCAATTCATCTGCGATATAAAAACCTTTAAAAAGCTCAGATAAAGTTTCTTTATACTTCTCTTCATTTACTTTAATGATATCAGCTACTGCTACCGCATTCTGACATCCCTTAACTGAAAGTCTTTCAAGGGTGTCTGGTCCGAAGCGATCTCCAGACTTTTCCGGAACAATCAAGTCAAAAGACTTATCTTTCTGATTCATATACCAATCAAAAAGAGTACCGTATTGAGCATCTGCAGCCACTAAAGCATTAAAATGATCTTTAAAAAGAACTTCTAAAACCGTTGCGTACTCAGACTCTGACTCAATTAGATTTCCAATAATATTGAAGTCAGATGTTTCTGACTCGTTCATGAAATCTGTCGCCCCTTCACGAACTCCAGCACCAGCTGCATTTACTTCTTTCAAAGATTGAAGTCTTGAATCGAGCTTGATTACCTCACGGCTTAGCTCTCTTAGTTCATTATCTTTCTCACGAGAAAGTTTCTTTTTATCATCGTAACTAGTTCTGATTTCTTCAAAAGCATTTTCACGAGATTCTAACTCCTCACCCAGAGTTTTAACTTTCTCACGCTGATTAAGAATCTCATCATTGAAATTAGCAGTCGATTTTTCAATCTCTTCAATTTCAGCCGTAGTGTCCTCTAGAATCGCAGCATACTCTTCCAGCTTAGAACTATTTCTAAAGCTCACTTGATCTGCTTCACGAGCTTGATCCTGAACTTCTTCCTTCTGTGCTTTTAAATCTGTATATTCTTGTTTTTTATCTTCTAATTGAGATTGAAGAAACTCAACTGCTTCCTCAAGAGAAGAAAAATCCATTTCTTCATAATTTGTAGATTGAAGCTCTTCCAAAGATGATTTCAATTCTTCTAAACGAACTGATCTTTGTTCTTTATCTTTTTCGATCTCTTCAATATCGCGAGATTTAGATTCAATTTGCTCTTTTTTCTCGTACGCACTTTTTGCGAAGTGCTTAAGCCTTTCCTGCCCAGCTGCAAGTTCACGGCTTAAATCGTTATACTCTGATTGAAGAACATCAATTCTCTCTCTCAATTCATCTTTTAAAGCACGTTCGTCTTCAAGGGTTTCTTCAATTTGGTTTCTCTTAATCTTAGATTCGTCGATGATTAAGTTGTTAGCTTCAAGATTTTCATGAGCATTAACATAAGTTGTAAGGTAATCGAATTCCTTGTGAGATTTAACAATTAGCTCATGACGCTCAATTCTTGCTTTTAGAGTTCTTGCTTTTTCTGCTTTCTCAGCCTGTCTTTCAAGAGCTTTTAATTTTTTGTAAATTTCAGACTGAAGATCGTTTAGCCTATTTAAGTTCGCTTGAGTTTGCTCAATTTTTTTCACAGAGTCACGCTTACGCATTTTAAACTTAGTGATCCCAGCAACCTCTTCGATCATAGTTCTTCTTTCAACAGGCTTTGCCTGAACAAGTCGATTGATCTCACCTTGAGCGATAATAGAGTATGACTTTGCTCCCGCACCAGTATCCATGAAAACCTCTTGGATATCTTTAAGTCGCGCAGGCGTATTATTAATTCTATATTCTGTCTCACCATTTCTATAAAGCTTTCTCGTCAGCGCGATTTCATTAGGGCTAGAAACCTGAGAACCAATATGAATATGTTTATTTTTTGTATTTTCTAAAACGAGAGTTACTTCCGCAAAAGATCCTGGAGCGTACTTTGAAGAACCGGCAAAGATCAAGTCTTTCATCTTAGTTCCACGAAGGTGTTTTGCAGACTGCTCACCCATGACCCAAAAAAGAGCATCAACGATATTTGATTTACCACAACCATTAGGGCCTACTATCCCTGTGATTCCCTCATCAAAATGAATTGTAGTTTTATCCTTAAAAG
>CATLVA010000049.1 GCA_950060715.1 uncultured Oligoflexia bacterium
CTTTCATGGTTGCTAGCAAAGTTGAAGTCGAATCTCTTTCAATGAATGAAGGTGCCAAACCTGCGAAATGGATTTGTGAAGGTGATACTGAATACAGTTTTGAAACTTCAGACAAAGAAGAGGTAGGAACTGAGATCACTCTTTATATCAATGAAGAAAGTGCTGATTTCTTAAACACTTGGAAAACGAGAGAAACACTTACTCGCTACTGCGATTTCATGCCTTATTCAATTTATCTAAAAGACCTAAATGAGATTGCGAGAGTAACAGCTGAAAACGCGAAAGCAGAAAAAGAAGAAGATAAAAAACCTCTTCCTGATAATGACATCATCAACGATACTACTCCTCTTTGGAAAAAAGATCCGTCAACTTTAACTGATGAAGATTATAAAAGTTTCTATAAGAAATTATACCCGATGGACCAAGAGCCACTTTTTTGGTTACACCTAAATGTTGATCATCCTTTTACACTTCAAGGGATTTTATACTTTCCAAAATTGAATCCTTCAAAGCCAGTGAATGATACTAATATCAAACTTTACTCTAAGCAGGTTTTTGTAAGTGATAATGTTAAAGATGTTATCCCTGAGTTCTTAGGACTTCTTAAAGGTGCTATTGATTCTACAGATATACCACTTAATGTTTCAAGATCAGCTCTTCAGGGTGATCCGAATATTAAAAAGATTTCAAACTATATCGTTAAGAAGGTTTCTGAATCACTTAAAAAGCTCTTTAAAAATGAAAGAGAGAGATACGACAATGCTTGGGAAGATATCGGGCTTTTCGTTAAGTACGGTGTAGTAAGTGACCCTAAATTTGATGAGTATATGCGAGATAAGGTTCTTTTTAAGAACTCTGAAAATAAACTTGTCACACTAAATGAGTACTCTGAGCAAGTTCCTGAGTCTTATAAAGAAAAGATGAAAGGCAAAGTAATTTATTTTGAAGAAAATATCAGTGACTCAAGTCTTAGAGCGCAGTTATTAGAAGAAGGAATTCACGCTATTTCAACTGACTCTTATATTGATCCTCACTTCATGCAACACACAGAAATGCAAGCGCAAGGTGATAACGCTATTAAGTATCAATTAGTAGATAATGCGATTGAAGAAATTCTTGAAACTCAAGCTGCTTCTGCTGATGATGTGAAGGTTAAAGATCTATTCACTAGCTTTTTAGTAGGTGAAAAAGATGAGAAAGAGCCTTCTCAAATGGAAGTTGAAGTAAGAAACTTTAAAAATTCTAAAACGGCAGCTTACTTTAAAGTTGATGAGCAAATGAAGCGTTTTGCAAACATGACTCGTCAGATGGGGAATGCAAATTTTAATATGCCGACAAAAAAGACGTTGGTAGTAAACCCATCGCATGTTCTTGTACAAAATACGCTTAAGTTATCAGAGAACAAAAAAGATCTTGCTGATAAACTTGCCCATCATATCCAAGACCTTGCGGCCATCTCAGGAGAGGGACTTGACGAGAATGGAAGAAAAGATTTTGTCATGCGCTCACAAGATCTTATGAGTGAGCTTTCAAATTTAGCTCTATAATTAAAACATAAAAAAGCCTGTGGACCATCCACAGGCTTTCAAACAACACAGGGGAAAAAAACTACATATCTCCGACTACGCTTTCGAACCCAATATCTCGCACATTGCTAAATTTTGGTTCAGCTCTTAAGTGAGACTCAGGATCGGCCTCGTCGAATTTTTTACCTTTTAAATCTCTTCTTTTACCAATCAGAACTGACTCTGATCTTTCTTTATCTTCTTGGCAATCTATGCAAAGAGTTGCCGTTGGTCTTGCAAGTAATCTTCTCTGGTTTATTTCACAACCACAGTCTTCACATAGACCAAATGTACCTTCTAGAATTTTTTGTTTTGCTTGCTCAACTTTCCTTAGGAATAAAACATTTCTCTGATCAAGTCTCTGGCCGAGTGCTTGCTCTTTTTGCTGAGTTGCAAAGTCCACTTCATCACCTTTAACATCTGTTGCAAATTGATTAAGTGAGTGGTTGCCACCTCGGTCATTAAGCATGTCGTTGAACATGTTCATGAATTTTTGACGGTTAAGCTGGTTCATCCTAAACTCCTTTGAAGTCTGAGAGGGTTAAAATCATCCTGATGGCATTTCTTTTACGATCAACATCCTATCGATCTTTCAAGATCAAACTTCCTATCTGATCTTGCTTGCCTACCTTGTTGCAACAGCCGTGCCAAATGGCAATTCATATAAAATCAACGAGTTAAAAACTAAAGCCAACCTTTAGACTCGGTGCCATAATGTCAAAAGTGCGTTTTGCGACTGGTGCATCTGAGCTCCTAGACGCTATTTCGGATACTTATAAATTAAGTATACAGATAGTGTTTTTTATTTAATAGTACGCGCGTACAAAAAAGGAAGAATCATATGAAGCTCACCGTATTTGCATTAAATTTAATCTTGTCATTTTCAGCTCTAGCAGAGTGGAGCGAAATCGAATTCTCTAATTCGGAACTAACGACCAAAATTCACCTTAGGCTCCCTCAAAACTATGACCCAGCAAAAAAACATGCCTTGATGATCAATCTTCATGGTTGTGCTCAAAAAGCTACGACTTTAAAAGAAGCTGGAAACTGGGATGATGCCTCTGATGAATACAACACCATTGTTGCAATTCCTGAAGTTCCAAATGGTGGCGTTATATTTGGTTGCTGGGATTACTATGGTCTCGATCACTCAAGAGTAGAAGGTCTTAGTGGTTATCTTATTAGCCTAACAAAGCATCTCTCAAACAGCTACGCAGTAGATAATGATCGTGTTGCTATCAGTGGCCTTAGCTCAGGGGCAGGAATGAGTTTAGTTATGGGTTGTATTGCTCCAGATGTCTTTTCTCTTGTCGGCTCTAATGCTGGACCAAGCGTAGGAACAGGGTCAAGTGATATATCAAGAGCTCGTATCTCTATCGAAGACATACTTAGTAACTGCAACAAGCTTAATACAAAACTTATTGAGAGCCACTCACAAATTGATATTGTAAGTATTATTTATGGCTCTAACGATTATCTTGTAGATACGAAATACAATACTAAAAATGCAGAGGCATTTGCAGCTCGTGTTGAAGCTGAAGATAAAAGAACTTCTGATCTTTCCCACCTTGAAGGAACGAACCTTTCAGGCGAGCTTACAGAATATTATCACGCAGGAAAACTAAGAGTGTCACTTATCCAAAACACTGGACTTGGTCACAACTGGCCAGCTGGCTCAACTGAAAAAAGCGGCGGCTTTATTAATAAAAGAAGTATTAACTACCCTAAATACCTACTTAAACTTTTAACTAAGGAATTATAATGAAAATCATCACTATTCTACTTACACTTTTATCTCTTAACTCTGCTTTTGCTTATGAGGCAAAAACTATTCTTCTAACGGCAAACCAAACATCAACTTTAGAGCAAATGGTTGCTCAAAGTACAGGCCAAAGATATTTAATTCAACAAGTAAACGTACGCTGTCTTCCTTATCATAACTCAAACTACGCGACTCTTAGTTCTGTATGTACGACCAAGGCTTATAGAGAGCTAGTAGAAATCAAAAATGTCATCTTCTTGATTGAAGGAAGCGAGCTTGAGCTTCTAGCTGTTAAAGAAGGACAAAAACTTAGTTTTCCATAATCAAAGCTTAAAAGGCCTAAAATGAAATTGATCACTTTCCTCATTCTTTCACTCGACCTTTCACTCAACCTTTCACTCAACTTGGCTTCTGCACAGGTTGAGTATGTTCAACTACCTGAAACGGGAAAGTCTGAACCAATTAAACAAAGAGTTGTTTTAAAGCATTCATTTGTGCCACAGGGATATGATAAACCTGTGCTACTTTTGCTTCCAGGTGTAAACCGAGGGTACCTAAGATCTGACAGCATTCTTGGTGTATTACAAAAAAATAACATAGCTTTTGTGGCCATGAACTTCAGCACTCACCCTATCGCAGTCAACGGCTTAAAAGATGGTGTGAAACCTTATTTTAGATCAAAGGACTTCACTGTAGAAGACTACGCGTTTGAAGTTAATTTTATGGCCTCGGAAATAAAAAGAGAGTTTGGACTGGAAGCAATTCCTGTCACTCTTTCTTTTAGTAGTTCTGTTTCACGTGCGCTTAAAAACTTTGATATCATCGTAGATATTTCACCATTTACCACAGTGAAGGATGCTAACCCAAATCTGGCCACCTACCAAACGAGCCTAGAATTTGCGAATATGTTCAATCCAATGCGAACCTATGTCATTAGATCTGCCATGGATCAAGCTTATCGTTTGGCCTGGAATCCGGTAGTAAAAAGCTATATCGAAGGCTACAAATTGAAAGAAGATAGAAAAGATGATTTTATGGAAGGCTATCTTAGTTCTTCGAGGTCACTAGAAAAACTAGAACTAGAAAAGCCGGACGGAACGGCCACAAAACGTTTTTTCATCCTAGCTGAAGGCGAAAAAGATTCCCTACAAAAAGGTCAGCTAAATCTTCTCAAGGCTCATGTTGAAGCCAAGACAGATACGGCATGCTTCTTTGTCAGAGGTGGAAAACATGCTCTTCCCATGTCTAACCCACTGGAAGTCGCACAAATCCTCAAAATTATCCTAGAGCAAACGGAAAATATTCAAAGCGGTTGTTATGATGTAAAAAAACACAATGATTTTGGATACTTAGAATTTGAAGCTCTACCTACTCTAATTAGTAAATATTGATCATAATCAAAGTTCATACTCCTGAGTCCTCTTATAATAAGAGGACAGGGAGCATATATGTTTAATCAAAACTTCATTGTAGCTTTTGCCGTCGTCTTGGGCCTTGTGGCCTTTAAACTATACGCCAATGGTAAATACTCAAAAAATATTGAAGCTGTAATAGGACAAAACCCTCAGCTTCTGGATGTCCGCACGGTAGCTGAGTATGAAGAAGCTCACTCCGATAAAATGATTAATATTCCGCTGGATAGACTCGAGCAAAACTTAATTAAACTCGATAAAGCGAGACCTATCATAGTTTTTTGCCGCTCAGGAAATAGATCAGGGCAAGCGGTAAAAATCCTTAAGGCTTCAGGCTATAAAAATGTGGTCAACGGTGGCGCATGGACTAATATTAAAGATTAGTCCTCTTCTTTCCACTCCTCAGTTTTAATTAAGATTCTGTGATTTTTGTCATACTGAAAAACCGGATTTAAATGAATTTTATCCGGCGAGAAGTCATATACAAGTATGTTATTGTAGTTAGTTTCGATCTCGACGATATTATCTCTAATCTCTAGAGCACTCGCTTCTTCGACAGCACTTTCGAAAGTATAGATTCCATCATTTTGTAGCATAATTTCACCTCGAGCCTCTTGTATAGAAAGATTCGAAAAGCAATTTAAATAATTAAGATGACAGTTTGTTGGCAATTCTTCAACTTCTAAGACCTTACCTAAAGAATTGCCTGGAAACCAAGAATTTTGCTTCGCCATCATTACCTTCTCTATTCTATCAATATTCTTTCCAAATAGGCGCAGTGCCTGAAGCTTTTTCTCACTCAACTCTCGTTCAGGATTACGACGAGTTATTCCCTCGACGATAGGTAGGTCAGAGGCGTGACAAGAATTTGTTTTACACTGAGCTCTTCGGTAGTGAGAAAAACTAGACCTAGGCACTGACCAAGTTTGAAGACCTGATACTTCGGAGTCAAAAAACTTACCCACAGAGCTCAACGTTGAACTAGTTAAACTAAACCCTTCACTAATATCGTCTACAATACTTTGATCAATTACAAGTTTGATTTCGATTTCATCCGAATGAGCTCGTCCTTCTTGAAAAGAAATTTTAAAACTATCTTCTCCATCATAATACTCTTTAAAAGGGTAATAATTCATAATTCCATTAGTCGAAAAATTCTGGTGTGGAATTAGTAGTCCATTTTTAGGGTGTTTAGTAATATGCACTTTTCCAAATTCACTTAGAGAACTTGGTCTAATCTTTAGAGCTGCACTACCACCCTCGAGAGCAGAAATATGCATCGTTGAGTTATTAAGGGCGAACTCATCTACCCATTTCCATTTCTTCTTGATGGGCCCAATAACATCATAGCCTTTGGAGATATTAAATAAGCTTGGGCTTTTTAAATTGAGTATATCTTTTTCAAAGATTGGATCTGAAAAAGTAATTCCAACACCTCCTGATAGATTGGCGTAGAGATCATCGCGATTTGCCGCCAATGGAAGTAGTACATCGGCCATAACAGAAGCATTCAGGTAAGCGTATGGCCCTAGTAGTCGGTATATCTTAGTTTGAATTTTAGGCTCAAAAAATAATTCCGCTTGAAAGACACCACTGTCTCTATTTGTTTTAACATCTTTTTGTTTGGCCAGCGACGACATTTTACGATCAAAATTCATTCCACTTTCATTATCATAATTCATATGGGCTTTAAGCGCATACTCCCCTGCAAAAGTAAAAGTTGTTTCAGAAGCATCTGCGAGAGAAAACTTAATCCCCACAGGAAGCTTGATCACAAACTCCAGGTATACTGGAACTGCACCAGGAATGGTAACTGGGAATTTCAAATCTTTAAAAAGACTTCGCCCAAAGCTACCACTTACCTTTCCATCATTTTTAACTTTAACTACGAATTTATATTTTACTAAGGAATCAAATTGATTATAAAGCTTAGAGACTTTGCCACCACTAAATTTATAATCTCCTCTAAAAGTTGGAAGAAATTTAACAAAACCTGAGGTTATATCAACGGAAACATTTCCTTCGACACCTCCAGAAAATGCTATAGATTTTTCAGTGAAATTACGTCCTTTAAGACCTTGGGACACATCACCAGAAATACTTAGAACGTTAAAGTTAGAAAAGAGAACCTCATTTCCTTTAAATTTCACCGGTTCATCGTCACTTGCATTTAAAGACTGAGTGTCGGTGGAACTTGAAACTTTATCTATAGTGAGGTCATCATTCTCAAATTGAACCTCAGGGGAAACGTCGAAACTAAAAGCTGAGTCTTCTTCAGAAATGCTAGTTAAGTCAGTACTTTTGATCTCCACTTCATCGCCTTGAACCGCTACCGCCTTAAAAAGGTATTTATCTTTTGAATTTCCAACGATGACAGAGTCTGCTTCAAGGGTACTGGCATCAAAATTTTCGATCGTGATCTTTCCATCATTTAAAATGGTAATATTTTGATCTTCATCTAAAACGATCACTTTATCACTCGGATTGATTTGACTATTTTTTTTTATCTCACCTAGCTCACCTAATTCTAAAAAACTCGTATCTAGTTTTTTAGGCTTAGAATCTTTCTCGGGTGCAGAACATGCAACCACTAGGTAACTAATCAACATCAAATAAAATAGCTTTCTCATTAACGGTTTACCTTTTTATTCGTATAAAGCATTACTGCTGTTTAAAATTAAAGTGGATGAATCACCATCATTCAAGGCCTCATCATGCTCACCTTCAACAACTTCCGATGAGTTGTTCGATCTTTTATTCTTTTGGATATGATTTAGAAGTGCTCGCAAAATCCCATCAGGATCATTTTCAATTTTTCGATGACAAACATAACCAAAATCATAATCTTCCCCACCAGATTCATACTGGCAAAACGATAGCCCGGATTTCTTTTTATTCATATTTAAAGTTGAAAAGTCACCAAACGACTCGAAATATCCCGTATTATTTTCAAATACTTTTGTTGGACAACCGCCATATTTTCCATATGAAGAATCAACTAAAAATAAAACCTTTTCTTCTCGCTCTACTCTAGTTTCCTCATCTGCGTAGCCCTCTATGATTGCAACTGCCTCTGCAGAGCTACCTTCATCGGGCATTTTATCTGAATCAAGATCTTCATCAGAGGTATAATCAAGGGTTTCTTTTATGTGTTCGAATTCTACACAAGTCATTTCCACATAACTCAATTCCGCAAAGGCTTGGGAATAAGAAAAAATCAAAAATAAACTTAGAAGTGTTAACCTCATTTAAACTCCTCGTACCTGTAAAATGTATATTTATATGAGCAAGGTTTGTGCCAATTCTGGTGGTTTTAAATGACTGAAATTTTGCTGGTGTACTGTATAAAATATAATGCTGTTTAAACATTAGTCAGTTTTCCTTAGATTGATAAAACTGCCCGATTTCGTTGCCGGTCTTTTTCTCGAAATTGGCCCTTTATTTTGGCTAACCTACTGAA
>CATLVA010000050.1 GCA_950060715.1 uncultured Oligoflexia bacterium
AAGAAGCTTGGTGAAGCGATAGCAAAGCGATCGGCTTTGAGTTTAAAACCGGTTATGCCTGTGTCTAAAGTAAAACTGGGAGAGTCGGTAGATTTTTATTCCATCAAAGTAAGTTATGGGAGCCAAATCATTCCTAGAGGTGACCTACAAAAAGGTTGGGTTTTTGATAGCTTTACGAATGAGATTTTATTTGGAGATAAAATAGAATTAACGACTCAAGCTAGAGACTCTCAATTAATTATCGAATATAAGTCTTTGTAAATAGAGAGGGGGGAATCAGTAAATTCCCCCCACAAACCTGCATAAAAACTATACATACCCATATAGATTCTTCTGTGACGCTCCAAAATCATGCACCTTAGTTATAAAATCTAGAAATAATTAATAACAAAGGACTATGAAATGAAGAAGATGATACTGGCCGTGCTAGCGACTGCGAGTCTTAGTACTTTCGCTCAAGAGACATTAAACGATAAACCCTATTCATATAAGCTGGATTTTGGAGAATACCTTTCTTCTTGCGTAGACCTATTTAGAAATCTTGAAGTTGAGTCAAAGACTACTTACACCGGAGAGATTGACGGCAAAGATACTAGAGAAATGCAGAAAACGGTTGCAGGTCTTGAAATCAGTGTAACCCAGAAAAAAAATGGTTGGTGGGCAGTCAATTTTCAAAATTTAGCGGAATGGGAATATATAGGATGTAAAACAAATAGCCCGGTATTATCTATTGATCAAATCCTTGAGCTAGTTGATAATACTTCAGCTACTCCTCGTGAAGCAGAGTATGGAGGTGGCTATTGCTCTGGTGAACGCTACCCCCTAACATCTCAGATTTCTGTCTATGTCGCCAAAGGTGATAATGTTTGTGATTTAAATTTACCAGAACCTTATGAGCAGCCAGAAGATCTTGTTATGGTTGAGATGGTTAATGGCTGGAAAAATGAGAAATTTAATGGATTTAACTTCTACACGGATATTTTAACGCAAGAAGTTTGGGAAAGCGAAGATGCAAAGGTTGTGCATCGATACGACTTTACTGGAAGATATGCACATCTAGTTCCTGGAGAAAAAGCAACAGGTCAAATTGAGATTAACGGACAAGCACATAAAATTCTTTTTATGAACGACGACTCAAATATCGCTGTTGCTGAAGGTGGATATATTTTTGATAGACAAAGTCACGGTGAAGATACTCCCGTTATCAGAAAAATGAGCGAGAATAATTTCAATACTTTTAATACTTGTATGCAAAACCCTTATAACAGCATGTGTGACTCATATCGTAGGACTGGTTTATTTCTTAACTATTTTCGAACTTATAATTATTATTTAAAGCATTCTCCAGTTGTGGAAGGGGATACCTTAATTATGACTGATAAAAAAGATGTAAAAGTAAACCCATTTAAATAAAATCAAAATTTAGGGGCTCACTATCTAGAGCCCCCATATTGTTCAACTCTATACACATTTGTACTTTTCATTAAACTGATTTACGCGGTAATCAAGACTCAAAATTTGATTCATCTTTTTAGTCGTAACTAAATAGAACGTTTCGTATACATCCAATGTTTCAAGAATTTCTATTTCATTACTAATGATTTCATCGTATAGGCCAATTTTTGGCATGACTACAGGTATAGAGCCTTTTTTACCAAATAACCTAAGAAGAGAGGTGTCATCGATGACCGACTTAATTACGGCTTTCTCGTTCACCTTTAAAAGATGATTTCGAATCAAGTTTATATTAACGGCGTCACAGCTTTGAATGATATAGTCATTGCTCATCGTATATTGAGAAGGTGGAGCGCTCGTACTTCTCGCGATGACATAGGGACTATCGTGTATTTTTCTCACAACTAAGTCAGTTTCAGTTTCAAGGCTAAAAGTGTTTGTGAGTACAAAATCTAAATTGAAATTTACCAGATCAGAAATTAGTTCATCATTATTTTTACTTTTAACTTGGAGGTTGAATTCTTTACTCAGCATATCGGATAAAAATAGGTACTCAAGATGCTTTGAAATATTTGAGCTCACTCCGCATTTTATATCACTGTTAGAGCTCAGGGCCTTACCTTCTTTTATGATTCTATCTAACTGATCATATTGGAAAAAGATTCCGTCGCAATGGCGTTTGAGTTCACGGCCTTGATCAGAAAGCTTAATCCTTCGACCAGAGCGGATAAAGAGTTCTTCTCCGATATTTCCCTCAAGTTGCTTTATTTGTGTGCTCAAGCTTGGGCTTGAAATATTTAGTTCATCAGCTGCTTTGGAAATTGACTCAAATTTAGAGACAATCCAAAAATAGAATAGATGATTAAAGTTTAAACTGTTCACTTTATACCTGCTTTAGTTAAGACTTAAAAAAATTAAAATCAAATTTCTAAAGATAGGTAAAATCTGGCGGTGGTATAATAATTTGGGGAGCGTACTGCGCTTCGAGAAGATTTAATTCAGTACTAAATTCTGTGATGATTCTATCAGACGTATCAAACGAAATAATTTTTATTAATTCATCATTTTCAATTTCGTTATTCTCAACTTCTAATTCGATATTAATTTCTACTTGTTGAGAATTATGCTCAACCGTTTTGTTCTCATGTGAAAACTCTGAGAAAATCAGAAAGGCGGCAACAATGCTGAATATAAACGTTTTAATTAGTTTGTTCATAATTCCTGTTTGTTAGTTATTTACTAACTGCTTAGTAACTATACCTTAATACCTAAATTTATGAAATCACTTAATTATTAGACAATATTTAACTGCCTGTTAGGTATTTAGAAATATTATGTTTTTTTAAAAAACATAAAATGAATCCATGAGTAATGGGATGCCAGAAGAATTCTATTTATGCGTAGCACTTTGGGTGATTATCCTATTGCATAGAATTGTGTCTATTGAGCTTGTTATACAGAAGAATAAGAAAGAGAATAAAATTGATACCTTTTAATCACGACAATTACTCCAAGCGATTTCTTTCGTTTCTATTATACCTCGCACCTTTTCAGGCGGGTTATATAAACGTAGGTGCATTTCATATTGCTGACGGTTTCTTTGTCTCACATGTCACTGGCACAAGTTCAATGATAGGGATGGGAATTGGTAAACTTGACCTCACAATTTTTGTGACTTTTCTAACGGTACTACTTTCATTTATTTTAGGTGCATCTTTTGCTGGTTACTATTTAAAATATTATAAAGAAATCGGAAGAGAGCCTAGGTATTCTTTTGTTATGTTTGTGAAATTTCTTTTTTTTGGAATCATACTTCTGCTTTCAGAATCGGATTTGTTTCTTACTTCAAAAGAAGTTCTTTACGCCTCTCACTTATTAATGCTTTTTCTACTTTCGTTTTGTTGTGGAGTTCAAAATTCTTCTTCTTCGATTTCAACTGGTGGATTCTTGAAGCCAACTCATATGACAGGACTTTCTACTGATGTGGGAGCTAATTTGTATATGTTTTTCATCAAGTCAGATAGTGAGGAGTATGAAAAGCTTAAAACGAGAATAGTCATTCTTTTTAGCTTCATATTGGGTGGAACGCTTGCAGAATTGATTTTCTCGATTCAGGGTCATTATGGATTTTTATTTCCATTTCTGACTTCATTTATTTTTTGGTTTTACTCAAATCAAGCAGTGAAGAAATTGCGTCTTAAGTTTGGATTCATCCAGGTCACTTTAAGTCTTGTCTTGATCTCAACCTTCGCTGTTGGAGTTGTTAGTTTCACAGCAAATTATATCAATTAAAACTTTAGGACCCTTTTGCTCGATCAAAAAGGCACCGCAATCATAATGCACCACTTGATATTTATGTGATTTCAGACTGTTACGCTCGGTTTAAATTGGCACGATTCCTGCTTATATAAGGGCAAGGCGATTGAAGATATCAACTCTTCACAATGTCCCACCTCTGATTGCTTATGAATATAATCAATCTCCCAAACAACTCTATAAATTCTTGATTTTCAATTGCCTTCTAAAGAAGACTCCTATTTTCGCCGAAAAGTCAGGTAGTTAGGGGCATCAGTGAAACAAATCTTAATTCTTATTCTAGGACTTTCTGTTCCCCTTCAAAGTAAAGGATTTTTCTACGATGCTAGATGGTTAGAAGAACCTGTAAGTGCATGTGCCGAAGATGAAAGCCAATTGGGAGAGAATAAAACAGCTTGTGAATACGCTCCCGTCCCGTTGGAAAAATATGACCAAGAATATGAAGACCTCATCTCCACTCTTCAGGGTAAATATGTAGACTCATATGAAGATATTCGTTCTGCAAATGCACTCAGTTCAAAAATTATAGATCAATCTAAGGATTCCCAATCTCTATATGAGCGTGAATTACAGAATCTCAAGAATAATATTGAGTCTGAATATCTGCTTGATCTTAAGAATGATATTCGACTTATGGCCAAAACCAGGCAGGGAATCGATGCGATCAATAAAAGGTATTTCTGCGAAGTTTTAAAAGAACGAGGTGGCCCTAATACTTCCATCGCTAAAGACTGCGATCGCAGAAAGGCTGAAGCTCTAGAACCTTTTTTAAAAGCAGAGGCAGCATTAGTTTCCCAAAATCCGCTGCTTGGAAACTCTCACATCGATGATTTGGTCAATGAGTTTGCAAGTAAAGCTTCAACTAAGCAAAATTTCTTAAGAAGTCGAATTGAAATATGTATAGGTAAATTTAAGGTTGGCAGAATTGCTAGTCGCGATGAGTGCGATCAAATGCAAAAAGAGCATGACCAGTTAATTGAAGTCGATGCCGTGAGTTTTGATGAGGAAGATTTATATGGGAGTATCGAAGGGGCGCTCGAGGATTCCGTCAAGGCGACAAAAACATTAATTAGCAGGCATTACAACGTAAAGAGCTACATCAGAAATAGTATTGGCAAAAAAGACCTGACAGAAGAAGATTTAAAGGAATTGAGGAAGTGGATATTTCACAATAGGAAGCTTGCGCGAGACTATTTTGTTGCCAGTCGACCAACTGAGGACTCTGGAAGTTTTAATGGTTTTCACTGCCGCTTAATTAAAGAAGATAAAGCTAATGAAGACAGTGCTTTTGTAAACTCACTTCTTTTGGATGCCGCTGTTATGGCCATTCCCATTGGAGGGCCATTTTTAGCCGCCAGAGCTGTCTCAAGAGTGGCAAGTTTAACTAAAGCTGGTGCTAATCTAGGAAAAGCGGGGAGAGGTAGTACTTTGGCCAGTGTCGGTTCAGAGCTCACTGCGATGGGAGCCGATACTCTTTTAATTGGAAAGGAATTTGAGCATTGTGAAGAAGTGATCGAGCTCTCCTATAGCCTTAAAGGTATTCCCGAGCACGTCAAAGAAAAGTATGACACTTGCCAAAAGCAATTATCAAAAATGACAACGTCTTATGTGACTGCAATGTTAGGGGGAGCCTTTGGTTTAAAGACTTCACTTAAAGCAGCAAGAAAGGCTAGAGAAGCCAGCTCGAAATTACTTAATGATTTTTCAGATGCACTTGGAAAAGACATTTCTCAATTAACTCCAAAAGAGCAACTTGCTCTTCAAAATTTAGAAAAATTGCCGGCTGGGAAAAGGAAAAAAGTCCTTGAAGCATTAAAGGCTAGCCAAAGAGGTTGCCTGTGAAAAAGCTTATTTGTTTGCTTCTTATTCTCAATACGGCTTTAGCTAGTGAATGTGACATCACTGATAGATCTAATATTATAGAGAGCCTCGCTTCAGGGAATGTGAACTCCTCTCTATTAGATGATATTCTTGAGCAAACAGAAGTTTCTCAAAGGACCAAAGTTAATGAACAACCAGAAGTCAGACTAACTACTGATGAAAAACTATCGAGCTCGCAGGAGAGGCTGACTGAACTCAAAGCAAATAATAATAGTGATCCAGTGGAAGTCTACAAGCTTCAAAAAGAAATTGAACTCTTAAAACAAAAAGCTCAAAAAGAAGCCACTGAAAAGGCTTTAAGTGATAATCCAAATCTTCTAGATGATGTACTCGAACAGACTGAGCAGGCGGGAGTAAGGGCTTCAGATGATATTGCAAGAACTATAGACAATGGAATTGAGCTTCCTGCTTCTGTAGTAAAAGAATTAAGGCGAGAGGGGATGAGTGATCTGGAACTAACTCTTTTTTCAGTTAAAAAAGGCGATAGCTTTCAGGCTTGGTTTAGAGGGGGAGAGTATAAAAGAGTCACTATTGTTGGTAAAGCTGATCAAGATGGATTCGTAAAAGTCGAGTATATGGAAGATGGAAAGTTGGTGACAGGAACTAAGCCAATTGAGCAGCTTGCATTAACCGCCAAGAAGAAAAAAGAAGCAGAAGCGTTTCATCATGTTTCTCTAGATGAGGTTATCGAGAATACCACTAATCGGACTATGTCTGGGCGTGAGCTCGTTCAGAAATATGTAAATGAGCACGTCGTGAATGATCCAAAGATCAGGGCGATGGAAAATGAAATGGATAAAATCTATAGAGAAGAAGGTGTTACCGGAATGGTATCTGAGCGATATTTGAAGTTACAGGCCAATGTAAAGGAAGCTAGGTACCCAACTGATCCATTGACTGGTGATGAGATCGAAAACGTCTTCAAGCCTTTGACCCTATTATTGGGAAAAACTAAACTAGGTAAAGGCGATCAGGAGCTACTCAAAAAAGCTCAGGAGTTAGCAAGTTCCAAGAAGAAATATCATGGTAGTGATAAAGAGTATTGGGACCTTATAGATAGAGCGAAAGCTGCTCCAGAGCAAAATATCGCCAGACAGAAAACGGCAGCGAGAAAGTCTCTTCTAGATGGTTCTTCATCATTTCGTTATTTTCGTCCAAAGTTCAATGGCTCTCAATTAGCAAAAGAGTTGGCCGGAACTAGAATAAATTCTTCTGAGGCTTCTGATTTGGCCACTGCTCTCTCACGAGATCCCGATGAGAAACTAAGCTATTCTGAGCGAAAGCTGGTGGAGAGGTTCCTTAAAGAAGCCAAGAATAGCTCGTCCGAGGCAGTAGAATATTATCGTAACCGCTTAGATTTATATAATAATTATCATGGATACTAAGTAATTTCTTCAATTTGCACATTGGTTAATTAATAGCACATCGCTCCGTGTTATTAAGCTGCCCATGTTTAAAAAGCTGATACTTTTATGTACTTACATATTCTCTGTAAACCTCGGTTTTTCAGCTGTTATAGGGGATTTTTCGGATACAGATATTTCTGCTGGCTACATCAATTTTGATGAAGGACATCCTTTTAATACGGGACTGAGCTTTTCCGAATTTGATGCCGATGGAATAGAGAGGAGGTCTCCCTCAAAGCTACTTAAAACCTACTTAAATCCCGATGAATTAGAGCATCTTATAGCTGAGACGAAAGAATATTTGAAGTCTGTCATGATGAGCTATTGCATGAATGATTTTCGTAAGAAGGTTAATAGCTATTTTGATTGTCGGCAATATGCACGAGAAGATAGAAAATTTCGAAAAAAATGGCGTAAGAATAAGTTTAATTTGGCGCTTAATATGGCCATCGATAATCTTGAATCCTTAAAGTCACAAGTTACAGTCATGACGGTCCAAGAAGTAAACAGAAAAGAGAACCAACAGCTGTTGAGCTCTTTCATGAGCGCGTTGGAAATAATCTACGGTATCCGTGCTGAAAATGATGATCGAGGAAAGTATATTCCTTTCATGGCCAGTTTGATGAAGCTGCGTGCATTAGTTAAACAAAATTTTATCAATGAAAATACCAATCATGCAGCCAACCTTCTGACTCCAATTGGTCATCCCAATACATTTTATAGTTTTGAAGAGCTAGAACAATTAAATGGCAATGGGCAAGACATCTCATTATTAGATCCACCGAACTCAGGAGTCTGGAGAAAGCCAAAGGTTTCAATTTCATCATACGACACTTCTAACTACAACAAAGACTCTCTAAAGCAGTTGAATAGAGTTCTTTCAGAGAAAGTGGCTCCAAAATTACTAGATCATGAAGCACCGATGAAGATAGTCTTTAAAGGCGATAATTTCAACGGAGGAGCTACACCAAAATTTGATGCTTATATAGACGACGTTAAATTTAAAGTGAAATTTATTACAGATAAGCATTCGGCCAGACCAGAATTAACAGAGTCACATGTAGGTGGGAAAGCATTCTGGGGAAGTGAAGTCAATGTTGAACCGGTGGTGAATAATATAGCTGCTGC
>CATLVA010000051.1 GCA_950060715.1 uncultured Oligoflexia bacterium
AAAGTTTTTATTTCTGGGGGAACTACTTGTATAGGGTTAGCGCTTGCTAAAAAATATTTGTCCGTTGGAGCAACAGTCGCTGTAACGGGACGCAGTCGTGAGAAATACGATGCGATTGGTGAAAATCGATTAAGCTTTTATCAGGTCGATGTTGCAGACGAGGTCGAAATGAAGAAAAGCATTGAGGACTTTATCTCATCAAACAGTGGTCTTGATATTGTGATTGCAAATGCAGGTATAGGTTACTCAGTAAAAAATGCTATTCCCAGCTTTGAAGAATCGAGAAGGATTTTTGAAGTTAATGTTTTTGGAGTGATGAATACGATCGCTCCAGCTCTCAACTACTTTAAGGATCAAGAGCACGGTCATATTGTTGCTATCAGTAGTATCGCTGGCTACAACGGTCTGCCTGGAACGTCGGCTTATAGTGCATCAAAATCAGCCGTTACTAAACTTTTTGAGAGTTATGCGATAGATTTTAAGCGTTTAAATATTGATGTTACCTGTATTCATCCAGGCTTTATAGACACTCCATTAACTCAGAGAAATCATCATCCTATGCCATTTATAAAAACTGCAGAACAAGCTGCAGAGAAATTTTATGAAGCAATTGAGAAGAAGAAAAACTATTATGCTTATCCGTTTTTCTTTGCGAGCCTAGTGAGAATATTGGGAGCCTTACCAAGAGTGCTCTATATTAAGCTCATGCAAACTCGAGCATTAAATTATTCAAAAAAATAGAGGTTTTATGAAATTGATATTGAGCTTGTTGCTAGTATCGACAACTTGTTTGGCAAGTCTAGGGCATAAGAAACTAATCTCTGGTCAAGGTGTGATTTGGGGAATGGATTTTTTACCAGGTGAAAAAGAGATCATCTTTACTGAAAGAAAGGGAAAGATTTTTCGTTACCACTTAGAAACGAAAAAGATACTTGAGATCTCTGGAGGCCCTAAAGTTGTTGCTCGCAATCAAGGAGGACTCCTCGATATTAAAATCAGTCCGAAGTTTAAAGCAGATCAAAAAGTTTATATGACATATTCAAAACCTATGGGGACTAATAAGACAACAGCTTTAGCTGTTGGAGTTTTGAAAGATAATCAAATAACTGAGCTGAAAGACTTATTCATCGCTAAAGGTGAGTCGACTTATAATCACCATTTTGGCTCTAGACTAGCTTTTGATAAGGATCAATATATCTTCATGACAATAGGAGATCGAGGCTATCCAGAAAATGCACAGACTCTTTCCAATCACTACGGAAAAGTATTAAGACTTAATATGGATGGTAGTGCGCCAAAAGATAACCCTTTTGTCGGAATTAAAAATGCTCTGCCTGAAATTTGGTCATACGGACATAGAAACCCTCAAGGCCTTGTCCTTGCAGATAAGCTTTATGAGATGGAGCATGGACCACAAGGTGGTGATGAAATTAATACAGTCGAGCCTGGAAAAAACTATGGCTGGCCAATTATCACCTACGGTGTTCAGTATGGTTCAGGTGAAAAAATTGGTATTGGAACCCATAAAGAGGGAATGGAACAACCAATAAAGAAATATATTCCTAGTATTGCTCCCAGTGGGATGGCTTTTTATCCCCATAAGAAATTTCCTGAATTAACAGGAAGTATTCTTTCTGGATCACTTAAATTTACTCACCTTAATGTAGTTGATCGATTCGGTAAAAACGAAAAAAGATTATTTGGTGATTTAGGCCAGCGAGTAAGGTCTGTACTGGTAAGTGAAAAAGGTGATGTCTTTTTTGGAACGGATGAGGGAAATATATTTCAAATAACAGCGTCAAAATAGCATCACCTGCTAGGGACAAAACGGTACTCTTTTAGCTGCTGTGATGCGTCTTCTAGATGATTTTATATTCAGTCGTTTGGCATCTTAATTGCTTCTTAATAGGTAGCATAATTTTAGGAGTCATGATGAAAAATTTAATATTTGTAATATTTGTTTTAATTTTTAGTGCAAGTGTCTTTGCAAATTCCGAAGATATAAAAAAGTATGAGATTTCAAAATCAACATCTGAGCCGGACAATGGAGGCTTCGGGGGGAACGGAGGAAACCGTGGTTCCCGCTCCCGTGGTAAGGGGTAAATATTTAGGTACTCTTAACATCGAGTGAATTAATGCTAAACATTCATTAAGTTTAAGCAATCAGCAAATATTCCTGAGATAATAAAGTCATGAAGATGAGTGCTTATATTAACAATAAAGCTTTGGTATTAATTCTAGGAACGTTTCTCTACTTACTGTATGGGATCGTAATCGCCTATGCCGTAGTTTTGAATGACACAGAGATGTCCATTCTGTTTACGCCGGTGGTATTGATACCCTTTATTGTTTTCTTTATTTTTTATCACCCGAAGTTGAAAACCAAGGGATGGGATGACTGGGCGATGTTAACTTCGTTTACTTTAACAAGCTCCGCAGTCTTTTTCTCTTTAGTGGCAAAATCATTCGATCCCGTTAATGCTTTTTTTGTCATTTTATTGTTATTGGCCAACACAGAGGTGACATTTTTTCGTTCTAATCAAATAGCCTGCTTACAGATTATTTTTAGCACAGGTTTTGCTATGTTTTATTTTCTACTGCAGCCAGAAATCGTTTCAATGAAGTACCCTGTTAGCGTTATACTTTTCCTCGTTGGAGCTTGGAAGGTGGTAAACGCACTATTTTTTAGGGATTATATAAAAGCCTATGATGAAGAGCTTAAAAACCACACGTATCGTTCTACGCTGGCAACTATTAGTCATGAATTGAATAATACATCTATGGTTATTTTGAATTATACGGACCGATTTAAAAAAGATCAAAATCCAGAGGTATTTGATAAGATTGAAGGCTCCTTGGAGCGAATGATGAAGCAAATTGATAACCTTGAATCTGTTGATCGGGTGAGTTTCGAAAATTATCTTAGTTCCCAAAGCCAAATCATCAAACTCAAAGAAGACTGATCTTTACGGACATAGCATCTCAAGGTACTATCTTGGCTATGCTAAACATCAGTGGACTATCAAAGAATCAGGGCGGAGAAGCCCTCTATACCAACGTTAATTTTCAGGTTAATCCGGGGGAAAAAGTAGGATTAGTTGGGCCAAATGGCGCAGGTAAAACGACTCTATTTCGAATGATTATAGGAGAAGAAAGACCTGAGACGGGGCAAATAAGTTTTCCTGATAAGCTTCGAATGGCCTATTTCTCACAAAATGTGGGTGAGATGCGTGGGCAATCGGCAATGCAGGTTGTTTTGTCGGGTGATGAGCAAATTGAAATTTTGAATAGCAAACTTCGCCAATTTGAAGAGGAGTTGGCAAATCCTGATATCACTCCGGAAAGGATGGATGAAGTCCTGATTGAGATGGGGGACGTGCAAACTGAATTTGAAAAAAGAGGTGGTTACGATCTTGAAACTCGAGCGGAAGAGATTCTTACGGGACTAGGGATTGCACCAGCTGATCATCATAAAATGATTGAAGAATTTAGTGGTGGGTGGAAAATGAGAATCGCACTAGCGCGAGTTCTTGTTATTAGACCAGACCTAATCATAATGGATGAACCTACCAACTACCTAGACTTAGAAACTATTCTTTGGTTGGAGGAGTGGTTAAAGAATTATGAGGGCGCGATCTTTATGACGACCCACGATCGAGACTTTATGAATAATGTTTGTAAGAAGATTGTGGAAGTGGCCCATAAAAAAGTAACCGTATACTCCGGAAACTATGATTTCTATGAGAAAGAGCGTGAAATCAGATTAGATCAACTTCGCTCTGAGCAGAAAAAGCAAATGGACTCTATTCAAAAAGATCAAGAGTTTATTGCTAAGTTTAAGGCACGTGCTTCTCATTCGGCTCAAGTTCAATCACGAGTAAAAAAATTAGAAAAAATTGATATGATCGAACTTCCACCCGAAGAGGCAACGATAGATTTTGAATTTCCCAATCCTCCAAGGGGGGGGGACGATGTCGTCGTTGTAAAAGACTTAAAAAAAGTTTGGGGAGAGGATAAGCTCATTTTCGAAGACTTTAACACTATAGTTAAAAGACAGGATAAGCTGGCGGTTGTTGGAGTTAACGGAGCTGGTAAGTCGACCTTACTGAAGCTTATTACAGGTCATACCGATCCTACTGCTGGAGAGGTTATCATTGGGCCAAGTATTAAAGTAGGATACTTCTCCCAATTTTCATTTGATGTATTAAAGCCGGAAAGCACTGTTTTAGAAGAGGTTCAGTCAGTGCTGAAGGAAGCCAGTGATGGTTATTTAAGAAATCTTTTGGCCGCATTTCTATTTAGAGGGGATGACGTTCATAAAAAAGTTAAATTTCTCTCTGGAGGAGAGAAGAGTCGATTGATATTGGCGGTTCTTCTTTCGCAAAATAATAATTTTCTCGTTCTGGATGAGCCTACCAACCATTTGGATATCAAATCCCGTGAAGTATTACTTTCTGCTTTAAAAAAGTATGAAGGGACCATCGTCTTTGTAAGTCACGATAGGCACTTCCTAAAAGAGCTAGCCGAAAAGGTCTATGAAGTGGACAAAAATCGTGTCCAGATTTATCCGGGTAATTACGAATATTACCTAAACAAGACAGAAAATCTTGGCAATTAGGGCCTATAGCAGTTTTATTTCACGATAATTTTTTAAAGACAGATATAGCTAACTACCTAATACTTTTAGTTTTTTAAAGGAATCTTTACGTAATTTTTTTTTGGACTCTATACTAGCCTTCAGTTTCATAATTATTGATCGTTGGAGGTTATTGTGGAAAAAAGAGAAATTAAGTTTAAGAATCCCTTCCTAGTTTATTTTTTTATTTTTGCGAGTTTTGGAATTTACGGTTTAGTTTGGCAAGTTAAAGCGAAACGGGATCTAAATTCTTTAGGAGCGGATATTCCTACCTCGTGGCTATTATTAGTTCCGTTTGCGAATATGTATTGGGTTTATAAATTCGTTGATGGTTATACCCATGTGAGTAAAAAAGGTTCGACGGTAGGGAACTTTTTATTCTTCGCATTTTTGCCGGTAGCACCTTATTTCGTGCAAAGTTTGTTAAACGAACATGTTTCAAATATTGAGCCAACACCTATTAGCCATGCACAAGCAGCCTAGTTCTACATATGGGGGAGCTCCGCTCCCTCAAAATTATTCTGGTTCTTCCACTCAGCAGTTAGAAGAAATTAATATAGTGCTATATTTAGTCCTGTGTTTTTTCACTTTTGGATTGTTCTATTTTGTCTGGCAGTACAAGCAGTTTAAACAATGCAATGTTCTGTTAGGGGAAGATCATCATGGATACGCCAAGTGGTTTATCTTATCTCTGATTACGTTTGGTCTCTATCATATGTACCATGAGTATAAGTTCAGCCAAGATATCATTGTGCTTCAAGAGAAATATGGCCTTAGAGTTAACGGCAGCGAATATCCTTTATTATGCTTGTTGATTTCAATATTTGGTTTCTTTTTAATGGTAGACTTTATTCATCAAGATGAGCTGAATAAGATTATTAGAAAACACAATGAACTATACAGATAACTAGTCTGTAGTTAACATTAAATATGGAAGTTTTATTGATTTTTATTCCAATCGTGCTTACGACAACGGCTCATATGTTTGTGGTAAAGTTCGACTGGTTTAGCTTTCTGAAAATACCAATCTCAAGGTATTTATTTGGTGAGAACAAAACCTGGAGAGGTTTTCTTTTTGTCATTATTGTAAACGCTCTGTTAATGGGTGCCATAGGTTATGCGAAGCTTGGAGCTTTCCTTGGCCTTGGGTACGTTCTATTTGAATTGCCAAATTCTTTTATGAAGAGAAGGCTAGGAATTGAACCAGGCGGTAAAGCTAACAAAGGAAAGTATTTCTTTATGACGATAGACCGACTAGATTCAGCAGCTGGTGTGGTTATTTTTTATCATTTAATGTTTCCTTTGAGCCCAATGAAAATCATTCTTTATATACTGCTTGGTATGTTGATTCATCTGAGCTTCTCATCAACCTTATATTTTTTGAAGGTTAAAAAAAGTTTATGAGCATCAAGATTTTCCACAGATATAAAAATAAAATTGAAGTGGAGAAGGTGTTTGCTCATGATTTTTTAACCTGGTTGTACTGTACGCAATGGGGACTATTTTTTCGCCCATTTTTCACCTCTAAATTATTTTCTAATTTGTATGGCCGAAAGAAAAAGGCAGCAGGAAGATCAGAGATATCCGAGTTTGTAGAGAAAACGGGAATTGATCTCTCAGAGTTCGAAAGCGGAGAAGACTACCAAAGTTATCATGAATTTTTTATTCGAAAGTTTAAGCCTGGTGCCAGGAACCTAGACCCTTCGATTAATTTCTTTCCTGCTTTCTGTGAGGCAAGATACCTTATTAAAGATCAATTTTATCCAGAAAATACTGTAAAGGTAAAAAATCATACGCTTAAACTCTCAGAGCTTATTGGGCATGGACTAGTTGAAGAAGAGACGAAGCAGTACTCGGTCGTGATTGCAAGGCTTGCACCGCAAGACTATCACCGTATTCATTTTCCTTGGAATGGGAAGTTTATCAAACGTTATCAGATCGCTGGACGCCTTGATACTGTTACCGATTATGGCGCCAATTATAATAGCTCTCTTCTTATGCAAAACGAGAGGATAGTGAATATTTTTGAACTCGATAATATTGGTCGATGCTATTTTGTCGAGGTAGGGGCCATCACTGTTGGTAAAATAAAGCAGACTCACAATGGAGAAATTTTTAGTACTTTGGAAGAAAAAGGGTATTTTGAGATAGGAGGCTCCACTGTTGTCTTAATCACGCCTGCAGGTCAAATTCAATGGGATCAAGATATTATAAAGAATTCTGAGCAAGGTTTGGAAACTTTTATCAAAGTTGGGGATCAAATAGGAAGACTATGAAGAATAAAATCATTCACTTTTTGACTGAAAAACCAAAGGCAACTCTACTGGTCTTGGTTCTTTTCATTTTTGCTAGTTTACCTGGACTAGGTTTTATTCAAGAAGATTTCACTTATAGCATTTGGTACAACAAAGAAGATAGTTTAATGAAGCTGTTTAAGCAGTTTCAAAAAAAGTTTGGTAACGACGATAAGGCCATCATTGGAATATATAATGAAAATGGCATAACAGAAGAGAATCAGCTTAAATTAATTGAAGAGTTAGCAGGGAAATTTTCAAAGCTTAAGGATATTGTCAGAGTTGAGGCGGTAACCAATGCAAATATCGTGACTCTACAGGATGATGAGTTATTGATTGAGCCACTTTACGACTCTTCAAATGATGAACAAAATATAGACCCATCCTCTTTACAAGAAAAAGCCTTAACTCAAGATAGTATAAAGGATGTTTTTCTTAGTCACGATGGTAAATTTGCTTTAATTGCTCTCACTTCGAGACCTGACTTCAAATCGGTCCCAAACTATTACGGCATAGCTATAGAAATAAATAAAATTCTTGATGAGTATAAAGACGTGCGATTCTATCGAGGAGGCTCAATCATTCTTACTTATTGGTTCAAGCAAGTAACCATAGATGATATGAATATTTTGGCTCCACTTGCAATGTTTATGTTTATCATTTTGCTGGCCTTGTTTTATCGCAGAATATCTGGAGTCTTGATACCACTGGGAATAATTGTTTGTTCGGTGATCGTAATGTCAGGCTTTTCGGGCTACTTGGGGCATACTCTTAATACGATTTCGTCCGCAGCTCCAACAATCCTTTTGACAGTCGCTTTGGCAGATGCCGTTCACCTTTTAACTTATTATTTTTTCGAATTGAAAAAAGGAAAGAAGAACAAAGAGGCAGTTTTTAATTCGCTTCAAAAAAACTTTTATCCAACTCTTATTACTTCTATTACGACATTTTTAGGTTTTATCTCCTTTGGTGGGTCTCACGTAGTTCCTGTCGCTGATTTGGGAGTGCAAGTTGGTTTAGGAGTTATGTTTGCGTGGATAATCAGCTTTCTCTTTTTTCCATGTGCTTTGCTCTTGGCGAGAGAAAGTAAAATAAATGCTACAAACCTCAAGTTCAATGAAGAA
>CATLVA010000052.1 GCA_950060715.1 uncultured Oligoflexia bacterium
CCGATAAGCCCTCTATGATTGAGCATTCTTCGGCAGGAATAAATCTTAGTATCGATATTGATAATAATATTTCCGGATTTGTGCAAATTCTGGGAACACAAACTGCGGATGAGGCAGTTGTTGAATTCGATGTTGCCCAAATTAAATTGGACTGGGGAAATAAAACTAACATTAGGGTAGGTAAGATTAGAACCTTTAGTTGGATGATTTCCGAATATCGCTATGTGGGGGCTCTGTACCCATGGGTTAGTCTTCCGACTGAAGCGTATTCTTTAAACCCAGTTGATAGTCATAATGGTATTAGCCTTTCACATCGATTCGATTTTAATCAGGATTATTCACTTACATTCGATTTAAATTTTGGAGAGTCTCAATATAAGGTTGTTGGCGATTATGTGACAGAGGATGTGAAAATCACCGATATCAGAGGACTGCAAATGGAGCTTCTTTTTCCAAAAGGAAAGCTTCGTGCAGCGAAAGGTCTAGCTGAGACTGATGGAAATTATATTTTTCAAACAGAGTCAAGTACGGCCAATAATTATCTAACAGTTACGAGGCCGTATTTATCAGGAACGGCAGAGTTTTCAACCGTAGGTTTAAGACTAGATTTATCAGATTGGTTGATTATGAGTGAATGGACCGCTCTCAAAACATTGGATGAAGACCTAATTGATAAAGAAGCCTATTATATTACTCTGGGATATTACCTTTTAGACCGTAAGCATTTGATCCATCTCACTCACGGGGAAACAACCAAAAACGTCTATGATGAAGGAAGAGATAAATCGTTAACTATTGGATATAATTATAACTTTAGTTTTTCTTTAGTCGGGAAGCTCGACTATAAAATGGTGGAGCATACTGAAGAGGGGGCTTCGAATTTTGACACGACTTTTACTGGCCTTGACGATGTACCTGAGAAAACAAATATTATTGGAGCCTCACTTAGTTTGGTCTTCTAGTACCTAATTATTTGTCTTGGTTTGACCGATAAGTTCTTATGAAATTAGGAGCTTATGCAAGATAGTTTATTTCCAAAAAGACTTTCAATCATTGCAATTTGTATGACAGTTTTGTCTTACACTCTCTTCTATTTCTATTTGTTCCAAGCAAAATCGCAAATTGAAGAAACGGATAAATTTCATTTTTCTATATTAGAGAGAAGCTCCATTAGTGTAAGAACCAACTCACTCATGGAAGTTCATCTCAAGCGTTACGTAAAGTCACATGACCTTGATGATCTTGAAGGCTATCTATTGAACTATGAAATCATGGAGTACAATAACGAGTTCTATTTCAAATTACTGGAAGAATACGCAGAGGTCGGATTACGAATACCAGTCGAAAAATTGAAACGAGTTGACCTGGGCAGAATGGATGAACAAATCCTTAGTCTTATTGAAAAAAAGCAATTTTATAAGGCGAAACAATTATTCAAATCTTCTGACTATCAGAATAGATTAGCTGAATATAATGAGAGCCATGCTTTGACGGCTGAAAAGCTGAGTGTTTATCGAGACGAGAAATTTGGTTTTAATAAAATTCTTTTAAATATCGTTCTCATCACATCTATCGTTTTATTAGTGCTAGTAAGCTTTTTATGGATCAAGGTCGTTCAAAGCTTCAAAAACAATCTTATGTTTAAAGAGCAAGCAGAGTCTCAACTAGAGGAGGAGAGACTGAAGAATTTTCATAACCATAAACTGGCGGTCATGGGAGAGATGGCCGGAGGTATAGGACATGAAATTAATAATCCCTTGGCAATTATTCAAGGAACGAATCGTATTATTTTAAAGCTTATTGAAAAAGATCCAATAAAGAATCAGCAAAAGATAATTGATTCTACAGTTAAGATAAAAGGTGTTGTTGAACGAATTACGAAGATTATTAGAAATCTTCGCGATATGTCTCGTGATACCTCCGAAGACCCTATGGAAAAGGTACAATTTTCAGAGATTTTAGACTATACAATGGAGATTTCAAACTTAAAGAAAGCGAACTCTGATGTTCAGACTTATCTTTCTATTGATGAAGGTCTTTTAATTGAGGGCCTCTTTACATTTGGAAGAAAAATCGAAATCGAGCAGGTCCTCATTAATATAATAAATAACGCTTTTGATGCTGTTGAAGAGAGTAAAGACAAAGAAGTTAAAATCCTTGTCAGCGCAGATGACGATAATATCTTTATCGATGTCAAAGACTCTGGTCCAGGTATACCAGAAGATGTTAGAGATAAAATTTTTCAACCATTTTTCACCACTAAAGACGTAGGGAAAGGAACTGGAATGGGCCTTTCGATCTCTAGTAGAATTATTAGAAATAATGGTGGAGAACTCCTGGTACATAGTTATCAACCGACAATTTTTAGAGTGAAAATTAAACGCTTTAAAGAAGACGATCTTGCAGACTCTGATCAAACAGCAGCTTAAAGAGTTTGATTGATCATAAATTTTTTACCAGTCCCTTCGGAAGAGTCTAGTATATAGTGTGGGATGGCCCAGCCGGAACAAATTGATTTCAATTGGCGATAGATTTTCAGTCCTTCATCTTCTGATAGGTAGAAATGCATGGCACCTTTAACCTTATCAGGATGGTGAAGGTAGTATGGTGTAATACCTATTTCCACTAAACGCTCCATTAGACGTTTTAAGATTTCAGCATCATCATTTACTCCCTTTAATAGTACTGATTGACTAAGCAAAGTAATTTTAAGTCCATTTAATTTTTCGATACTATTTGCAATTAAGGAGTCTAATTCGTCAGGGTGGTTAGTGTGAATAACTAAAAATATTCGTTTGAAACTAGCTTGAAATTTTTCAATAAGCTTTAGAAAGCCATCATCTATCCTCGTTGGATCTACCGCAGGAGCTCTGGTGTGAATCCTTAAAAATCGTGTTCCGCATTTGATAAGAATTTTAAAAACCTCTTCAAGTCTTTGGTTATTTAAAACGAGAGGGTCTCCACCTGTTAAAATGACTTCCTCTACTTCTGGATGCTTCTTAAGATATGTTTCCAGCTCATTTAATTTTCCTTTTAAAAAGCTAGAAGGGCTTACTAACTCATTTCTACGAAAACAATAACGACAATTAACTGGGCAGGCGGTTGTAGGCATAAAAAGAATTCGGTTCTTGTAGCGATGAATAATTCCGTTTCCCTTTGCTCGAAGAGCATCGCCAATCGGATCAAGTAAACCATCAGTTTGGTCCTCTTCATCATTGGAGTAGAGAAATTGTTTTCGAATAGCTGCAGACTCAGCAAGCTTCGCTTCAAGATGGGAAGTGAGCTTTTCTCTTGGAGAAATCATTTTTCTATTTCCCGAATCTCTTTTATTTTTTTTGTTTGAAAATATTTATTCAAATTATCCAACATGCAAATCCCATAGAGCATGAGTCCTTGAGGCATGGGTAATAATGCGATGGGGGTGACTGGTCTAAATTCCTCTTTTCTTTTTCCACCTGAATATTTGATCTCAATTGGTGTTTTAGTTTGCAGAAAAGATTTTAAAATTTCTAATTTTTTAGGAAGAGCGTAACTCTCTTGGCGCTTGAAATCTTTTAATTTGAAAACATGAGCATAATTTCTCATTTTCGAATGGCGTTCTCCACTTGGTAATTCTTTTAAAATTTTTGCAAAAACCTTCAGTGCAACAAATGCATCATCAAGGGCCTGATGGTGCTCAAAACGAAGATTGTAATAGCTCGCAAGAGTAGAGAGTTTGTAGTTCTCCGGTGGAGTTATTTCCGAATTCTTTGCCACTGATTTAAAGTAGGCACGGGCCAGTCGGCAAGAATCTAAGATATCGCTTAAAGCTATTGGATAGTGGAACTCGTGCAATGCTTTGACTAAAAAACTAGTGTCAAAAATGGCTCCGTGCGCAATGAGAGGCATGTCTCCATAAAAATCGACAAATTCCTTCAATGGTTTTTTTAGGCTTGGTGCGTCTCTGAGGATATCATTATTAAGCCCATGATACTCAATTGTGTATTCCGGAACTTCGATGAGGGGATTAACTAGCGAGTGAAAAGTTTCTATATCACCTTGGGGAGTGATTTTAACGGCAGCAATCTCAATAATCTTATCAAATACTGGAGAGAGGCCGGTCATCTCAAAATCGAAAGCACAAACACCTTTAGGAAAAATATTGGTGAGCGTTTGAATTTCTTCTTCAGAAAAATTTAAATCTATTGCGAGTCTTTCAGACATGGTTTGCACTTATATATTCGCAGCAGCATTACGTCAAAGAGGATTTTACTTGTGATGCGTTAAAGTTGACATAAGCTACCGTAAATCTTATTAATTTTTAACTTTTTTAATTCTATAGAAGGAACAATAATGGCCAAAAAATTTGATGTGGTAGTTTTAGGTGCTGGACCAGGTGGATATGTAGCTGCAATTCGTGCAAGTCAGTTGGGAAAGAAAGTCGCTATCGTAGAAAAAGAACATATGGGGGGAGTTTGTCTTAATAAAGGATGTATCCCTACTAAAGCAGTTTTAAAATCAGCTCACTCGGTTCACGAACTTGATGATTTCAAAGACCTTGGAATAAACGTTGATCTAAAAGGTCTCGATGGAACTCAAGCTGTAAAGCGCGCCAATCAAATTGCTTCGAAAATCTCAAAAGGTGTTGATTACCTGATGAAGAAAAATAAAATCGAGGTTTTCAAAGGTCATGGAGAATTTACTTCTAAGACAATGATTAAAGTTGGAAGCGAAACTTTAGAATTCAAAAATTGTATTATCGCAACTGGAGCCAAATACAGAAGTTTTCCTGGTCTAGAGCATGACGGGAAAAGACTTATTGGTGCTTGGGAAGCAATTAAATTAGATAAGCTTCCAAAGAGTATTGGTATTATTGGAGCTGGTGCGATTGGAGTAGAGTTCGCTTATTTTTGGAATGCATTTGGTGTTGATGTTCATATCTTTGAATTACAAAAGCACTTACTTCCAATTGAAGATGAAGACTGCTCAAAAGAAGTTGAAAAAGCTTATAAAAAATACGGTGTAAAGCTATCTCTAGGAGTTGAAAAAGTTTCAGCTAAAAATAATGGTAAAGATGTAACTATCACAGCTGTAGAGAAGGGCAAAAAAGTTGATTATAAATTTGATATGGGACTAATTGCTGTTGGTATGACTGGAGTTGTAGAAGGTTTTGGTCTAGACAAAATTGGTGTTAAAACTGAAAAAGGTTTTATCCAAGTCAATGATATGTACCAAACAAATGTATCAAATATTTATGCTATCGGTGATGTTTCAGGACCACCGCTTTTAGCGCACGCAGCTTCTCATGAAGGTGTTGTAGCCGCTGAACATTTAGCAGGTCATAAGCCACACAAAATTGATAAAATGAATATTCCTGGTTGTACTTATTGTCAGCCTCAAGTGGCTTCTGTTGGATATACAGAAAGAGCACTAAAGGAAAAAGGAATTAAGTACACAGTTGGTAAGCTTCCTTTTACTGCTAACGGTAAAGCCGTAGCTTCTAATGAAACAGCAGGATTTGTAAAAACTCTTCTGGGTCAATACGGTGAATTGCTTGGAGCTCATATTGTGGGAACTCAAGCAACAGAGCTTATTCATGAATACACCCTCTTCAGACAAATGGAAGGGATTGATGAGGAAATTTTTGCCACAGTTCACCCGCATCCAACTCTAGGAGAGTGGTTAGCAGAGTCGGTAATGGCGGCAAAGAATAGGGCGCTTAATTTCTAAGGAAAATCTGACCTTAAGTAGGTTTAAACTAGTAAATAAGTAGAATATAAAGATAAAAAGTTAAATAGGAGATATAGATGGCAAGAATAGAAGTTGTTATGCCACAAATGGGAGAGTCAATTACAACTGGTACCATTACGAAGTGGAACAAAAATGTTGGAGACTCAATTGAAATTGATGAAATTCTTTTAGAGATTAGTACTGATAAAGTTGAATCAGAAATTCCAAGTCCGGTTGAAGGACGAATTGCTGAATTGTTGTACCCTGAAGGTGAGACAATAGACGTAGGTAAAGTTATTGCTGTTATCGAAGATGATGCTAATGCAGACCTTGGAGCCAGCTCTAGTAAAAAAGAAGAGTCGGCGCCAGCTAAAAAAGAAGAAGCACCTGCTGCTAAAGAGGAAAGCTCAGCTCCTAGTAATGATTCTTCAGCTGATGATGAGTCAGGAACGAGACGTTTTTATACTCCTCTTGTAAAAAAGATGGCCAAAGAACATGGTGTTGCTCTTAGTGAGCTAGCAAATCTTGATGGTTCAGGAGCTGGTGGAAGAGTTAATAAAGCTGACTTTGAAGCTTATCTTGAAAATAGAGGGTCTGGATCTGCAAAGAGCTCTTCAAAAGATAGTTCATCAAGTGTAAGTGCACCAAGTGTGAATTTACCTCCTGCATATAGCTCAACAGATAGAGTTGAAATTGTTCCTATGGATAATATGAGAAAAGCGATTGCAAAAAATATGCAAGCGTCAAAACTCGTTTCTCCACATGTAAACTCTATTGACCAAGTAGATATGACTAATCTTGTGAAGTTTAGAGAAAGCTATAAAAATGAATTCAAAAAGAGAGAAGGATTCTCCTTAACTTATACTCATTTTGTCCTTTACGCTCTTGTACAAGCGCTTAAAGAATTCCCAATGGTTAATGCAAGTATTGACGGTGATAATATCGTTTTAAAGAAAGATATTAATCTTGGTTGTGCAGTTGCTGTTCCTGGTAATGGCCTAGTTGTTCCAGTTATCAAAGGTGCTGATAATCTAAATATTACTGGTATTGCAAGAGCACTAAATGATCTTGTTATTAAGGCACGTAATAAAAAACTAACGATGGATGACCTAAGTGGAGGGACTTACACTTTTACAAATAATGGTTCATTTGGAGTTATCGCTGCTACTCCAGTCATTCTTCAGCCACAGGTTGGAATCTTCTGTGTAGGAGCAATCAAAAAGACTCCGGTAGTTGTAGATGATAATGCGATTGGTATTAGAGACATTATGTACTCAACTCACACTTTCGATCACAGGTTGATTGATGGTGAGTTAGGATCCAAGTTCCTTAAGCATGTAACTAACACGCTTGAAACTATGGACCCTTCAAGTTTATTTTAATTAAAAAGCATCAGTGGGGGGATCAACGAATTCCCCCATATGATATCCTTCATTATATTCCACTTTAAAAACTTCTCTACAGGCCTGATATAATTTCAATTCATTTGACCAACGATCGGACTTAATTGTTTTAACTGAAATCTTATTACCTTCATTGTTCGCAATCGTTCTCTTTGCTAATTTGTTTTGATGATAGGTCTTAGCGAGAAAAGATGTTTTTAGACCCGGAAAGTCCAATTCAGATCGGCAAATCATCGCGGGAGACTTTCTTGATTTAGGTAAGTAAGTTTGATGTCCTACGATGGCCCATTGTCCTTTTCCGTCTTCTGTTCGTATCACAGCAGGCATGGCCTTAATCATTTTTACAGATTTTGATATGGGAAAACTTAGTCCTAAATATTCATAACCCAGTTGATATCCTTGCGTCTTTTTTTCAAGTTTCATATCACTAAATTCAAACGAAGGTTTGTTTTGTAGGTAACTATGAAGAGCATCTGTCGTCCAGAAATTTAAATCCAAAATTTTTTCAGATAGAAAATTAGAAACAAAAGATTTTTCCTGCAATTCATAAGTTAATTTATTTAAGTCCTGAGAAGGATTATTGATACACATTTGTGCTTGGGGGTAGTCTAAGCAGTAACGATCTATGAAGTTGTGACCCAGAATATGAGCTTTTGATTTTCTCCACTTTCTACCATTTTGATCTTCAATTGAACCTTGGTCTTCAAATTTAAGATTCTCAATTTTGTATTCTTTTAGTTTTTTAGGTCG
>CATLVA010000053.1 GCA_950060715.1 uncultured Oligoflexia bacterium
CGAATTTTTCCGGCAATGAGAGCAAACTCATCAAATATAATTTGCCTTTCTCTTAACTGACGGGAGTAGTTGATATCATCTTCAGAATTAAAGAACTTATAAGAACGCCAAATATGCTCATTAAAGAAAACAAGAAAATCAATAAGTGAATATACGTCTTCTCTTTTTATATATTCTCGATCTGTACCTAAGATAAGAAAACTCAGCTCAAAGATGTTCTCAACTATATCGACGACATCATCTTCTACTTCTACTGGTCCATTAATCAAAAAATCAGTTAAAACAGCCTTAGAAACATAACCTGGCTTATCGGTTCGAATAACATCCATGAAAAGATCAAGTTGTTCTTTAAGGCATAAGATTTCACCCTTAATATTCTTTTCTAAAATATAGCTGAATGCATCGATATCTAACTCACAAGTAGCGAATTGGTCTAATTCCACTTCCCCATCTTCTGAGTTTTTCATGAAGAGATCCCCACATCCTGTGAGCAATAAGGTCAATACTAATCCTAACCATAATTTGAGCATTAAAAATCCATTTTTAATTAAATATCTATTTCCTATTTTATCCTTAAATAGGTCTAAAACCAGTCTAACAAATATTTCCGGCGTCCCCTCTTAACAAATGAGAAAGACGATCAAAAAGGTCTTAAAAGGTAAGAATATATTGTAAAAATTACAATCAGTGCCCAAGAATATTGCGGTGCACAATCGCTATGATACGCTCCCTACATAATTTTTAGGAGTTTTATGAAGGCATCAATTTATCTGGTATTCGCATTTTCCCTCGGACTGAATATTGCCATGGCCCAAGAGACCCATACTCCACGTTTTGATTGTACTAGTGAGTCAGATACTTCAATTAAGAAATATATTATGATCGGAAATAGCTTCGAAGGAGATCTTAACTGGTCGAATGAAATGTACTTTGTTGATCAAGTAAAATATCAAAACCAAACATTTAGAGAAACTCCCAAATTCTTAATTGATACAACTAATACAGAAGGGATTTTTGCAGTAAATCCAAAAGACACAAATCAATACCTAATTTTGTCAGACAATTACTACCTCGCCGCCTATCATAAAGACGGCGTAGACACTTACAATTGTGTACCGACAAAATACGGCGAAAAACAGGCCACCTTTTAGAGAATAGGAAAATGGGGTCTTCAAAGTTAGTAGTGGATTTTCAAGTCTGAGAAAAACTATCCGAAATTAAGTCATGAGCGACTTTTTTAGTAAAATTTAATTAACCACAATTATTTTTTATTCAAAAAGGAAAGCTCATGACTCCAGAAAAGTATCTCTTAAATCACTTAATGTTGCCACATTTAAAGCTAGTTAAAGTCGAAAAAGTATCAACAAAAGAACTCCACTATCACTGTCTCAAAACAACTGAATGGGAAGTTTGCCGTAAATGTCCCACTAAATCTTATTCTGTACATGATAGACGATCAGTTGCTATCAGAGATGTTAAAATTCACAACAAGCATATCAAACTCATTATCACCAAGAGAAGATTCAAGTGCCCCAATTGTAAATCAGTTTTTACTGAAGCTGTGGATGGAATAAGGGTTGGGTTTAGAACTACTGAAAAATATCGTTCTCAAATTCTCTATAACTTTCGAAACTTTGGAACCAATAAATCCATTGCAAAAGATCTTCGCTGTTCAGACACCCTCGTTAGTAGTCTTATAAATGAAAGGCTTGAGCTTGAACTTCGTAAATCCAAAAATACTCCTTGGGGGACAACTGTATTAATTGACGAGCATGCCTTTAAAAAAGACCCTAAAACCGGCAGAAAGTCCTTCGTGACATCTTTAGTCGATAATAATCGAAAATGCCTAAGAGAGCTTGCTAGCAGTCGTGATCATGTCGATATTCAAGAGGCAATTGAGCATATTCCAGGAAGAGAAAATGTCACGTGTGCTGTGATTGATATGAACAATAGTTATAAGAACTTTATTCATAATTATTTTACGAATGCTAAAATTATTGTCGATAAGTTCCATGTTGTAAGACTTATCCATCCTGCTATTAAAAAGTATCGAAAACAAGTCACTGGTGATGACAGGAAAAATCCAATCCGTCACTTACTGCTCAAAAATAAAAAAAGATTAAAAAAACATCAAAAAAAGGCTGTCGCCAGGTTTTGTAGAGAAAACTCAAAAGTAAATGAGGTTTACCGCTTCAAAGAACGAATCGTTAATTTTTACAATATAAAGGGGTTTAAACAGGCGTCTCGTGTTCTCACTAAAATTACTGATGACATGGCATTATCAAAAATCCCAGAAATACTCACACTAAGAAAAACGTTGATGAAGTGGAGAGATGAAATCTTAAACTACTTCAAAACGGGTCTCACCAATGCTCGGATAGAAGGATTTAACCGAAAGTGTAAACTCATTCAAAGAACATCTTATGGACTCAAATCCTTTCCAAATTATCGACTACGAGCACTCTACAAATGTAGTTAGGACCGCAAGCAAAAGAGCACTAGAGATGTGATTTGCTTGATTTTTGGGTGCAAGATATCCTCCCACAAATGACTGGGCCAAAACGACTATGTCCAAAATCTTCAAAACTGATTGATTTTATATAAAAAACCTGCGATAAGATTTGCAAAAAGCTAAAACAAGTTGCTCAAGACGGTTTTCCGGAAATCGTTTCAGAACTTCTTCCACCATTAACTTTCTAGATCCCAAATTCCTTTTGAAAGAATAAATGCGTCTTTTAGAAAAAAGTGGGTTTTAATTTATCTATGGGGAAAACCAGAGAATGCACAAAATGAATTGGAAGGTGTATTTGGAAAAAATGCAGACATTGGGGAATGGAGAGATGGATATTCAGTAAAACTTCATAATGAAGATGATGCTAAAAATTTATTAAACTGGCTTAACATTGTAAATATCAAAAACAGTGCTGCATAGGTGTTATGATGTCTGAAGCTTTAAACCTTTCAAAAGAAAATCCTAAAATTGGTGACAGACTAGCAAGTACTATAAAAAAATATGCCCTTGAGGCTATTTGGCTTAAGAATCAAGAAGAATTTAAAAATCATATTTCTAATCTTAATAGTGAGATTGCTACATTATGCGGCAAGAACGCAAAATCCCTAAGCTTAAATGATATCAATAGAGTTTTAAATAACATTGAGTCAAAATCGGAAAAATTAGGCCTCGGAAAAATAAAGTTTGATAAGCTAGAATATATTTATCTAAAATATCAATCTTTATCACCTTATATTGATGTCTCAACAATAATATATAGTGTTGCCATGGCAATAAAGGGGAATCCTGGCCCTATTATACGAAAACTATTTATCAAAACATCAAATAAGGTTAATGCAAAGTATGTTGCCCTAACATATATAATGGGACAGGTTTCAAGTTCTCTGTATAGTGATGGTGTAGTCCTAGAGAGCATTTCTACTTTCAAACAAGATCCAATAGATCAATTTGACCCCATTTTTAAACTACTAACTCAAGAACACATAAAAGACCTCTCAAAGCTATTGAAAATAACAATAGATATTAATACACCGATAGAAGAAGCAAGAATTAAAATAATTAATGAAATAAATTATCATGCTTCAAACAAAGTAAAATATATTTACAATAAAACATTTTCAGAAACGACAACAACATATAACTCAGTATTACTTAGTATTTGTACTGATTTAAAGCTCGAAAATTTACAAGAAGCAACTACTAATAATCTAGAATCAAAGATAGTAATGAGAATACTTCAAGATAGTATTGATAAATTAAGTGATACAGAGAAAGAAGAATTTGAAAGAAAATTAAGTACTATTGATAATGATCTTATTAATAAAGAGGTACTTGCTTCAGGTGGTTCACTTGCTGTGATTCTTGGATTAAAAGCAACAGGCTTCGGTGCTTATGTTGCTGCTTCAAGTGCTTTAGGAGCACTTTCTAATGGTCTAGGAATAACATTTGCATTTAGTACTTATACAACTATGTCTTCTGTTATTGCTGGCTTCCTTGGTCCTGTGGGTATTGGTGCCGCTGCACTAGGCGTACTTACTTCTCTTTCCTTAGCAAAACCCAAAAAAATTATCCCCGCTATCATTTATATAGCGATGATTCGCAGTCAACTTGAGTCTGAAGAATTGTTATCCCAAAAAAGAACAGTTAGTAAAACCTATTATATCTTGATACTTGCAAGTATTCTTACGTTAGTGATACTGGCTCTTGCAGTATTAAAATACACTTAAGATAGAAAATCTCATTAGGTAAAAAAGAGTAAGATTTTTTTAAAAAGATCCTACTCCTTAAAATTAATGTAACAATATCTTAATGTTTATTGCTATCCATGCAATATATAACAAAATTACTGGCTTAATTATTGACCACAGTATTCTAAGAAAATAATCAAACACTATTAAAGTTATCTGTAAAAGTTGCGACTTGATCTGACAGTCCTTCCTTTTTAGCAAGTGTCTGTCAGGTCAAATATGACCTTCAAAACACCATCATTCTATTCCTCATTTTGACTTTCTAAAACCTCCCTTGAAAATTTTCCAGACAACATCTTGTCCTCAACAATTTTCTTTCCATCTAAAAATGTTTGCCAAGGAGTTCTTCCATAACACATCTTACCTTGGTGTGTTCGCTCTTTATTGTAATGCTCCAGCCAATCATCTAAGTCCCCCTGGAGCATTTCTAGACTGTCATAGATACGTTTTCTAAATGCCACTTGATAAAACTCATTGAGAATTGTCTTGTGAAATCGCTCAACAATTCCATTTGTTTGAGGATGCTTGGCCTTAGTTTTTGTGTGATCAATATTTTTAACAGCTAAAAATAATTGATAGTCGTGCTGTTCAATTTTTCCACAATACTCTGTACCCCGATCTGTAAGCATTCTTAGCATTGGAACTTTGTGTTCTTCAAAAACAGGTAGAACTTTATCGTTTAGAAGATCAGCTGCTGTTATTGGAGTTTTCATATTGTAGAGCTTGCAGAAGGCAACTTTCGAATAAGTATCCACAAAAGTTTGCTGATAAATTCGGCCAACACCTTTTAAGGTTCCAACGTAAAATGTATCTTGAGAACCAAGATAACCTGGGTGCTCAGTTTCAATTTCTCCATAGGCCTCTTTTTCAAGGGCCTTCTGTTCCATAACTTTGAGTTGAGATTCGGTAAGAACGATCCCTTCTTTGGCCACTTTCTCTTCTAAGGCCTTGAGACGCTTTTTCATATTCTCTAGGTCATGACGTAGCCAGATGTTTCTAACACCAGCGGGAGAGACGGAAAGAGCTTGCTTACGAAGCTCATTTGATACTCTTACTTGTCCCCAAGCTGGTTCATCAATGGCAAGCTTAATAACGGCATCTTCAATAGTCGGATCAACACGATTTTTAACATTCGGTTTTCGTCGGGATTTATTGATCAAGGATTCAACGCCGCCTTCCTCAACAGCGTTCTGATAGCGATAAAACGTATCTCTGGAAAATCCCATGACCTTGCATGCCTTAGAGATGTTTCCAAGTTCTTGAGCAAGGTTTAAAAGTCCTACTTTGTTCTTAATAATTGTTGTGTTAGATTGTAAATAACTCATCAGAGTCTCCTTTTGTTTTTAAAATTTGTTTCACAATTAAATTCTAAAAAGGAAGGACTCTGATGTGTATATCGAAGAATTATCCTATTGATTTTATCAGAATGTCAGATCAAGTCTGAGCTTTTACAACTTAAGTAGTCTTTGTTTAGAGAATTTACCCACTATCGACCGAGTACATCCTATGTTCTGCTTAAAGAGGCGTGACCCAACCACCTTGATGCATACACCATATCAATACCCTTTCTTCTGAGTAGAGCTTCAAAGCCTTTACGTCCAGCGTATAGCGTGTATTTTTCACCTAAGTATCTCTTGATGGTCTTAACTAAGGGCTTTTTAATCTCTTCACTCTCAATCCATTCTAGTGCCTGTTTTTGCTCATCAAAGATTACTGGTATAGACTTCCATCTCTTATCTCTAGTGACTCTGGTAAGTTTTGGTTGATATATTCTTAAGACTTCATGGCCTTCTTGCTTCACAATTTCCCAAAGCTTCATTTCGTTTTCTGGTTTAAGTTGCTCAACCACTGCGGGTCTCAATCCGAACCATAGACTAATAAACACCCATCGGTACTGTTCTGGTTTAAGTTTGCTTTCGATTTTCTCAAGGTCTTTAGGATATAATGGTGCGCTCTCTTTCGAGTTCTTACCGCTATCAAGAAAAGAGTCGTCTATAAAGGTTGCATCCTTGCCCTTTGGCATTGGTAGTTTCTCAAAGAATTTACCTTGTTTTTTAGCTGAGAACTTACCCCACTTATTGATCATCATTACGAGCTTTTCAACCGTACTTAGTGAATACTTCTTTTCCGAGAATATCTTATAGAACACTCTTTTACGGTCTTCATATTCCGATGGTTCAACCTTGGCCTCTTTTATGATTTTCTGGCACGTTCTCCAATGAGACATATTCTTAGACCTTAGAAAGTCGTCCTCGCTTCCGTAGAAGTCTTCTTTGAGCTTGTTGATAAATTCTTGGCTTATTAGTGGTGGTAGGAAAGCTGATTTTATTGTGGATTGTTCTTTTAGTCGCTTATCGTTAGCTATTTTAGACTTGTGCTGTTCATCTAGTTTAACTAGTGCGTTAATTTGAGCAACCCTCTCTTTGGCCTCTTCGATGGTCATTGTGGTTAGAAAGCCGTGCTTTTCCCACTCGGATTTATTAAGGTCGAACTCTATAGTTGGTGACTTGTGACCTTCCTTTCCGTACTTATTGATATCCGCTTTCTTATAAGACCTAAATTGAAGCTTCCACTTGGGGTCAGATTTTTTCCTAGGTAGAGCAACTACTATCAACTTCACTATTAATCCTCAAAGAGATTGTGCTTGTAGGCTAAGGAGAACTCCTTTTCTGTTAATTCAAAAGTATTACAAGAAGCTATTGTTATAGTGTGGTGAGATTTTCCATCCTCGTCTATAAGCGTACCCAGCATTAACCCATCTGCATCGGCATAGAAGTCTTGAGTAATATCATCTATTTCCCCTGTGTCCAAAAGTGTAATAGAAGTTACATTTTCAATATTAATCAATGCTGAGTCTGGAAGGTTTTTCGTTACCTCTCTAAAGGTTCCTAGGTTTAATACTTGATGCTTTATATTCTGTTCTTTCATGCCAAACAACTATCACCGTGCGTAAAAGATGGCAAGAAAACCTGTAAAAATGTACCATGTCTACCATGTCCGATTCAGACACGGGTTAAATCTGTAAATACCTGCAATTATTAACTTCTGGACGTAAATTGGTGGGCCCAGCGAAGAGCTAAACGAACTCTGTGACGCTGAACCGTATGTAGCTATTTTTATAACACATTTCTTCAATAAACCAATTCAAAACAGCGGACTTTTGCGGAAACTCTACCTAGAAAATGACCTTTCTAGCTATGAAATCCACAAAAAAACTAATTGGTCTCGGACTTCAATCAGTGATGCTCTTCGCTCACTAGGAATTGAAAAAACAAACAGAAAAGCACCTGTCCTCTCTTATGGAGAGAAGCTCATAGGCACTACGCGTGTAGTTCACAAAGGTGAACAAAAGGTCATCGAGAAGATGCTTTCCTTACTAGATGAAGGGCAAAACTTCACTCAAATCTCAAAATATTTAAATAGTAAAAAAATACCAACAAAACGTGGTGGATCATGGCATCCATCAACAGTGAAAGAAATCATCAAACGAATTCAAAAAAGGAAGGTTTAATCATGCGTGCAATAATTGATATATTTCTTGCAATAATTTTTTCAGTGATACTT
>CATLVA010000054.1 GCA_950060715.1 uncultured Oligoflexia bacterium
AGGCCCACATTTTTACACCCTTCATTTGTTCCAGGTTCTGAATCTTTTTAGTGGAAACAACGTAAACTTTACCAATTCCATAGAAGCCAAGATTCACAAATCCCTTAGCTTCTAATTTTTTATTGAAATAGTCCGAATTATTTTCAAGTACACTCATCGCTTTCTTTTCATCATCATAAAAATTAAAAGGTACTTCAATCGCCCTTACGTCAGAAGAAATATCACCTAAAGTTTTACCTGTGAAAATACCTCCGTGAATTTGTCCGACACGAGTTTTACGGAGTACATCTGGCTCGTCCCCTTGAACTCCACCATAGTATATTTGAAATTTAACATCACCTTTGGTTGATGACTTAATTTCATCAGACATTTCTTTTAAGGTTTTTGCCCAATTTGTTCCTTTTGGAACTAAAGTTGCGAGCTTAATTTTCGCTGCCGAGACAGAATGAATATTGAGAACAAAAATTACTAAGAGTACTGACCACTTCATTAAAATATTTCCTTTTTGATTTTTTTAATTACTTGAAAACGCTCTTTTGCCATCGCATTGAATAAATTAAATTCTCGATGAGATGAATACTTCTTTTCCGCCTGAGAGCTGTCTTTTATGCCTTTATACCAAGAGTTTATATCCCTTTTCAACAAGGCCATTTCTTTATCAAACTCATCTTCTTCCAACATAGGTATTAAATGATACTGTATCAAACTAAGACGGGCCATAAGGTTATAAGGCTGCTTTGCAATAACATCTAGAAACTGTTTTTTGGCTTTCTCTTGGCTACCACCAAGCATTGTTGGAGTACTTGCCTCAATAACCGACTGAAACAATCCGCAACTTCCATTCTCTATATCCCTATCTCTCATACATACCCAGCTGAGCATAGACTTTACATGACTCAGATAGCTCATCTTCACGACATTATTTCTTTGTAAATTAATGGAACTACCTAAGGCTTGAGCAAAATAAAAAAGTCCTGAGATGTGTGAGTCATCAAACTTTTCTTCAAATACTTTTGGTAGTTTTAAACTAAACTCTTTACTAAAAAATTCCTCTTGAGAAATTCCGTTTTCTTCCAAAAGTTTTACAGCATAAAAAATGGCTTTTTCATAATGTAAAATAGCTTGTTCCTTTGCAGTGCTATTATAGTCATCAGTTATAATAGCTTCTAGTGCCTGCGTTTCATGAACGACAAATGCGTAGGCTGCGTGAGCTTTAATAAGTAATCCAAGTAAGTTTTCATTAGATTGATCTGCAAACCATAGGCCCTCTAGAAGTTTAATATTTCCAGGCATCGCATCTTTGAAAAATGTCCAATTTCCCTCGGTAAAAGATTCGTCACTCCCCTCCTTAATAACATTCGCAGTGGTTCGAAGAGCGGTTTTATTAACAAGTGAACAGCCAACAAAAGTTGTCATCACCAAAAATAGAGGTAAAAAGCGCATTTAGTTTACTCCAGTAAATATTTGAAATCTCGTACTCATTTTAAGGTAAATCTGATTTTTTGCTAATTCTAGGCAAACTTAACACCCTCTTTTCATACTGTTTCGCAATATTCTTGCTTTTGTGGTATAGTAAATTTAAGAAAGGCTTAAGCTTTAGGCCATTAATGCCGAGTATTTACACCTACAACAAAACACGAGGAGTCGTTATTGGACAACTTTCGCGTTTTGAGAGTAAAGACCAACCATTGATTCGTTGATTTGTAACATCTCCGATCGGTCTCGAAATCAAAGAAAAGACTGAAACGAAAAAGGAGAAATGTTATGAACACTAATGAGAATCTATCACTAAAAAATTCAGAGAAAAAAGTAGAGCACAAGCCGGTTCAACTTAATGTTGCACCTACAAAATCATTAAGACCTCAAAAATCTATGATGAGAGTTAAAAGTGTGCGTCCTAATCGAGTAAAAGGATTAGAGAGACTACGAGTTAACAAGTTCTAGTCATCTTACTCTATTTGATACAGACTGTTTTGATATTTAAAAACTCGTAAAATCCATAGTGAGATAGCTCTCGCCCATATCCACTATTCTTAATTCCACCAAAAGGAAGACGAGGATCAGATTTTACGAAATCATTTACAAAACAAGACCCACTTTCAAATCTTTCAAGGGCCAAACTTCGCGCATAATCAGTATTGCTAGAAAAGATCGCTCCCCCAAGACCAAATTCAGACTGATTTCCTAATTCAATGGCCTCATCATCTGATGATGCCTCAATTAAAGAAAAAACTGGTCCAAATAATTCATCATCAAAGGCAGGCATTCCTGGATTAATATTCTCTAAAACCGTAATTGGATAGAAAGCACCCTTTTCTTTTGGCGCCTCACCAACGATCGTTTTTTTAGCTCCAGCTTTTACACTCTCCTCAATCTGCTGAATCAGCTCATCACGAATAGATTCACTGGATAAAGGACCCATTTGAGTTTCCTTCTCCATAGGATCACCAACCTTCGTCTCTTCAATTTTCTTTTGAAGTTTTTGACGAAACTCCTGATAGATATCTTTATGAAGAATAAATCTCTTCGCGGCGATACAACTTTGCCCAGCATTCTGAACCCTACCATTAAAACAGGCCTCGACTGCTTGCTCAATATTAGCATCAGCTAAAACGATATAAGCGTCATTGCCACCTAATTCTAAAACTGATTTCTTTAAATATTTTCCGGCGGCAGCGGCAACAGCACTACCCGCTCCTGAACTTCCAGTTAATGTCACAGCTCTGACTCTTTTATCTGCAATAATAGACTCCACTCGATTTCCCGGAACTAAGACCGTTCGAAAAACATGCGGAGGATAACCAGCATCCATATAGAGTTTTTCTATTGCCAGGGCACAACCAGAAACATTTGATGCATGTTTTAGGAGCCCTACATTTCCGGCCATTAAATTAGGAGCGGAAAAGCGAAAGACTTGCCACAAGGGAAAATTCCAAGGCATTATAGCTAAAACGATTCCAATCGGCTCATAAGAGACTAAAGCTTCTCTAAAATTATCGTTTTCGAATTCTTCAAGCTTTAAAAAGTCTTTTGCATGTTCAGCATAGTAACGACATACCCATGCACATTTTTCAACTTCTGCGATCGCCTGTTTTAGTGGTTTGCCCATCTCACACGTAATCAGTTCACCAAGCTCTTGTTTTCTTTCTTCCAGCAGATCAGCAAGTTTATTCTGAAGGAAGGCACGTTTTTGAATGTCTGTTGTTTTCCATGAATGGAATGCTCCATCGACCTCTGATATTATCTCGACAACTTCCTGTTCTGAATGGTCAGCATACTCTTTAATGAGTTCAAGATTTGCAGGATTAATTGATTTCATAGACTCCTCTTTGATCGATAGTTTTAGCTAAAGGCTAACAAAGGAGGTCCTAATTGTCTTGTGTAGAAATCTTCATAGTTCATTGTTCTTTGGATGGTAACTCACCATGCACTTATTGGGGTTTGAGTATTTTTGGTAAAATGGTGAGTTACTTATATTTTTGAGAGAGTTTTTCTAGGTCTTTGATCTCTCGATTACGAATTGCTTCCAGCTCTAATAGTTGTCTTTCTTGCATTTTTTGCAAATGCTTTTTCCTAATATCAAATGAAAGCCTCGTCACTTTAATTCTAAAATCTACTAACAAATATAGGCATAGAGACTTCTCTTTTTTTGTCAGTTTCTTGCGCACTTCCTTTTTCTCTCCTGTTCCGCCTAAAACCATTGAAGAGTATTCCCCAGAGCACTCTTGTTCTTTGTTTCTTATATACTCTGATGTTATGCCCCCTATTTCTTCCATTTCACTGACATAGGTCTCAACATCCAACTCCCCCAATTTCTTCAACTTCTCAAGGATTTCATCTTGAGAAATTTCTGCAGCTGCAATGACACTATAAAAACTAAATAGAAGTGCTAATAATTTAAACAAAATAATTTCTCCATACTCTCTTCTCACCACTGTATTCTTGCATGAAATTCTGAAGTTCAACTAATAAATGGTCAACAGGTAAGCCAACTACATTAGAATAACTTCCTTCAATTCTTTCGATAAAGGATAATGCGTAAGACTGGATGCCATATGCACCGGCCTTATCCATCGACTCTTTCGTATCAAGATAAAGTTCCATTAACTCAGGAGAAATTTCCCTGAAGAAAACTTTGGTCTCCACTGAAAAATTCTTATTCTTAGAACCTGCAACAATCGATACTCCAGTATAGACTTCATGGGCTCTTCCACTTAAAGATCTAAGCATTTCTCTCGCGTGCTCTCTTGAAGTCGGTTTTCCTAATACTTTGTTATCTAAAACAACTATTGTATCAGACCCCAAAACCACATCATTCAAAGACAAATCTTTTGCCACGGCACTTGCTTTTTGAAAAGCGAGGTCTTCCACGAGAAGCCTTGGATCAGTCTGCGAACTAACTTCCTCTAAGTCTGCAGGTTGGATTTCAAAAGGTACATAAAGGGTTTTCAGCAGCTCTTGACGCCTAGGAGACTGGCTAGCGAGTACGAGAGAGTAAATATTCTTGTCCATATCTTAACGTCCATAAGTAGTATTGAGTGTCAGACATTTCACGTACCAATAGTTGCTTGGCACCAAAATAATTCTTTAACTTATTATAATGTAGTACAAGAGATCTTTCAAAATATCTTGGTCCAAATTCTTCAGTCTTATATTGTTTGAAAACGAAATCCATATTTTTTAGAATGGTAGTTTCTGTTCTTCGAACATACTCTTTGGCGAATTTTAGTCGCTTAGTTAGTTCATCTTCTGAGTCTTTGTTCCAAACTCGATAACCATAATCAGTGGCGATCTTATCATTTGAAATATCTGGATTTAGGAAAGAGAGAGAGTACTCTTTAATCCAGATTTCTCTTGCCAACCACAGACTTGGTGTTCGCTTGGTAAAGTTGGCCACTGCTTGTAACCTTCGTGACTCCCCTTTAAAAGAATAGTATGCTCTGCCATCAGGTGCCACTTCATACCACTTCTCGTTTTCAATAAGTTCTTCTTTTGAATTCTTATATCCTCGAAAACTTAGTGACAGACTTTGATGACGATTATCCAAACTTAAGAAGTCAGAATAAGAATTTTGTTTTCGAAAAATAGTTTTCCCCTTAACTCCATAATAAATATCCAGATGAGTGTTAAGAGACTCGAATCCGGCGTTGGGAGTATAGACAAAAATTCTAGTGTTACGTTTTGCAAGCTTGTTGCTATTTTCAAAAATAATATCGTTTAGAGCCTTGTATTGAGAAACATACCCCGGGTTTTTGACGATAGCATATTGTAGTTTTTGCTCATCACTAAAACCTCGAAACTCTTCAATTGAGAAGTATTCACGATTTGCTTTTAAAATTTTTAAAGGATGAAAGCCCAGATCCGTCTCTGGGAGATTGAGGTCTTTAAACTTTCCACTTTGTCTCACTCGATAGCTTGCATACCCATAATTATGCCTAAGAAAAAACTGAACTTCTGTTTTGGACAAATTCACCTCATTGAAGCTAATTGAACTACTTGCAGACAAGCGAATAAGTGTGCCATCAATCAATAGTGCCCAAAGACCAGAGTCCTTTTCTGTCAAGATCTCATCACCTTCTCGAATAATACTTAAATGCTCAACAGAGTTTTTTCGCACCCCGCGATACTTTAAACAATAACCGATACATTTTATGACTCTCCCCACAACTTCTCTGTTAGTGGCCTCGCGAAATATTTGACGCCAGTTGGGATTTTCATCTTTTATTTTGCGATTTTGGCGCCAGGTTTTAAAATCAAGCCATTCAAATTCATCTAATTGTTTCCAATCAGTAAGTTCTCGCTTCTGATTTCGAAACCTTAGACCTTCCTTATCAAAGTTCTCTTCATCAACGTTGAAATTTTCTTTTCCGCGGGGACCACTACTTAGAAGCTCATAAGCTTTTATAAGCGAAGCATCAGAAGAGTCGAACGCAAAAGCGCTCTGACATAAGATAAAAGAACATAATAAAAAGGCCCTCATATTAAGCTTATCGTCCAGTAATTCTAATTGTTTACTATTCAAATGAATGGGAATTTGTTATGCTTTGCAAGGCAATTTTTACCGTAAATTTTTAATTTTTAGGAGTCTTCGTATGGAGCAGAATCAAGAACTTGATAATTTCTCTTTTGTAAATTCAGAGAAAAGTATTTTGAAGTTCTGGCAGGAAAACAAAATATTTGAAAAATCGCTGGAGAAAACCAAAAATAACGCTCCTTATATTTTTTATGATGGTCCTCCTTTTGCAACGGGACTTCCCCACCATGGGCATTTAGTCGCTTCCACAATCAAAGATATCATACCCCGCTACTTCACTATGCAGGGTCGCTATGTGGATAGACGATTTGGGTGGGATTGCCACGGTCTTCCGATTGAACAACAGATCGATAAAAAATTTGGTATGAGTGCTAATGATTACGTCGCTGAAAATGGAATTAAAGCTTATTGTGATGCTTGCCGTGAGATCGTTCTGACCTACACTTCTCAATGGGAGAAGACTATAAGTCGCCTAGGTCGCTGGGTTGATTTTGAAAACGACTACAAAACGATGGATCTTGATTTCATGGAATCTGTTTGGTGGGTTTTCAAACAAGCTTGGGACAAAGGGCTTATCTACGAAGGCTTTAAAGTTGTTCCTTATTCAGTGGCCCTTCAAACTGGACTTTCTAATTTTGAGGCCACCTCAAATTACCAAGACGTGCAAGACCCTGCTGTCACGATCTTATTTAAGATTGAAGGATCAGATGAGCATTTAAGTGCTTGGACTACTACTCCTTGGACGTTGCCTTCAAATATGGCACTAATCGTAAACAAAGAAATTGATTATGTTTTAGTCCATGAAAAAACGAGAGATGTGAAATTCTACATCGCAGAAGCTAGAGTTGAAGCCTATAAAAAAGGTAATGACTTTGAGATTCTTAAAACAGTAAAAGGCTCAGACTTAGTTGGTCTCAAATATGAACCGCTTTTTGATTACTTCAAAGACCAGAAGGAAAATGGTGCTTTCCAAGTTGTAAGTGATGATTATGTTACTACAAGTGATGGTACAGGTATTGTTCACTCGGCTCCAGCTTTTGGTGAAGACGATAATAGAGTTTTAAAAGAACACAATATTTCAGCATTCGCGCTTCCATTAAATGCAAAAGCTGAATTTACTTCAGAAGTAACTGACTTCGCGGGACAATATATCAAAGATGCTGATAAAAATATCATCAAGCACCTTAAAGATAATGGAAAGTTATTCCACCAATCAGTACTCGTTCACAGTTATCCTTTCTGCTATAGAACTGATACGCCGTTAATTTATATGGCCATGCCACAGTGGTATTTGAATGTAGACCAAATCAAAGACGATATCCTTGCTTCAAACAAAGAGATCTACTGGGTTCCAGATCATATTAAAGAGGGACGTTTTGGAAAATGGCTTGAAGGAGCCAGAGACTGGGCAATTTCAAGAAAGAGATTTTGGGGAACCCCGCTTCCAGTTTGGAAAAATGAAGAGACAGGTAACTTTATAGCTGTTGGGTCGGTTGAAGAACTAAAAGAGCTTTCTGGTATAAAAGTTGAAGACCTACATCGTGAAGTTGTCGATGAAATTAGTTTCACTAAAGATGGTGAAGCTGGAGTTTATAAAAGAATTGAAGATGTTTTCGATTGCTGGTTTGAATCAGGATCA
>CATLVA010000055.1 GCA_950060715.1 uncultured Oligoflexia bacterium
TTATGTTTATGATCCTGAGGACAATTTTGAGCAGTTATGTAATCTCGATACTTTTGAACTAGAAAAATTGGAAGTTAAAGAAGATATAGATGAATTAAAACTGCTAATTGAAAACCATTTAACCTACACAGACTCTGTTGTTGCTAAGAAAATATTAAAAGACTGGAAGAGAGAATTAAACCTATTTAAAAAGGTTATGCCTACTGATTATAAAAGAGTTCTTCAAGAAGAACTTAGAAAAGAAAGGAAGGCTGGATAGATGGGTAAAACAACTGGTTTTAAAGAGTTTAAAAGGGTTGTTGAGCCCTATAGGCCCGCCAAGGAAAGGGTCTTGGATTTCAAGGAAATCTACACAGAACATGATGAGAACGGTCTGAGTACACAAGCATCGAGATGCATGGATTGTGGAGTGCCCTTCTGTCAGTCAAATGAAGGTTGTCCTGTCTATAATTTAATACCTGAGTGGAATGATCTCGTTTATCAGAATAGATGGGAGGAAGCATTTGAGAGATTAATCGAAACCAATAATTTTCCTGAAATTACTGGGAGAGTCTGTCCGGCAGTATGTGAAGGGGCTTGCGTCTTGGGCATTACAGAAACACCGGTTGCTATAAAAAATCTTGAAGCCGCTATTTCAGACAAAGGTCTTGAAAATGGTTGGTTTAAAGCAGCACCCCCAACAAACCGAACTGGTAAAAAAATTCTATCCAACGGGAAAAAGCTTATTTCAGACCTGGGGGAATTTTGGTGTGAGTTCACAGTTAATAGATATCATTCATGGTATCAGTGATAAAACAGCTCGTTTTGATTGTTATAACAGAGATCTATATGGGCGTAGCTCAATAATCACAGTAGAGGTGATTGATGACTAAAAATCGTGTTTTTGTTCTCGATTATGAATCTGTGACCCCTCTTGGAGTTGGACAAGAAGCGATTTTTGAATCCCTTAATTCCAATTATATGGGTGGCCGTGAAGTGAGTTCATTTTCAACTGAGGGGCTTAAAAATCATGGGGCTGCTGAAGCCGAACAAGACCTATCTAGGTTTTACCAAGATGAACCAGAACATATTCAAAGAATTATAGCCTTTGATCGCAAATTTGAACTCCTGTTCGTTAATTATAAGATTTTAAAAAATAGACTGCTTGAGATTTTTAAGGATCACGATCCAAAAAGGGCAGGAGTTATTCTTGGTGTTGGTCTAGATGTAAGTCCTATTGAAAAACTAGAACCTCATTTAGAAAAGTATATGGATAATCCCATGAATGCTTTTGAGAAAGTTCTCATTGAGTTTAACTCTAAAGAAGAAAAAGCGCTTAGTGTTCTTCAAAATCCATTGGATTTATCTGCATTATACTTAGCTCAAGAACTCTCCCTAGCAGCTTTTCAAAAAACAGTTATTACAGCTTGTACTTCCTCTACTCAAGCGATCACTCTCGGGTATAAGGCCATTAGTCGGTCTCAAGCGGACGCTGTCTTAGTCGGAGGAACTGATTCAATTATAAACCTCATGGCCTATGTTGCTTTTGGTAAGCTAGGAGTGATCTCAAACAGTGATAAAGACCCTAGTCTATACTGTAGACCTTTTGATCATAGTAGAGATGGAACATTGGTAGGGGAAGCTTCTGGACTTTGTGTCTTGGCCAGCGAAGAATTTGTGAGAAAACATAACTTAAAACCTAAATTTGAAATCCTAGGTTTTGGAAATACGCTAGATGGACATAAGATTACGAGTGCAGATCCTAGCGGAGATGGAATGAGGCGTGCTCTGTCTATGGCCATCGAAATGAGTGGAATTAGTCCAAGCGATCTCGATTATGTAAACCTTCACGGTACTGCGACCAGATTAAATGATGAGCTCGAACTGAATTCATTTATGGAAGTGGTAGGTGAGGCTGCGAGTAATATTACAGTGAGTTCTACAAAATCTCGCCACGGGCATGCTATTGCCGCTGCAGGGATTCAAGAATTTAATCTCCTATGTTCATGCATGGAAAATGATTTTGTACCTGGAAATATGAATTTGGAAAACCCTGTCGTTGAGTCAGGTATTGATCTACCAAAAGCTAATAAGAATAAACCTCTCACTGTGGGCATGACAAATAACTTTGCTTTTGGAGGGGTAAATACTAGTATTATTGTAAAAAAGTTAAGTAATTATGAATCTAGCGTTGAGTGAAAAAGTTGTCCTTATTACTGGGTCTAATGGCGGTATCGGTCAGGATATTTGCTTATCTTTTTTAGAGGAAAAATCCCATGTTGTTGCTCTTTATAGAGGCTCACCAGATAAACTAAAAGATCTTGAGAGCGAAATAGATCAAGCGGGACTATCTAGAGAATTTTACCATCCTATGTCAGTCGATCTTTCTTCTGGCGAATCAATCAATAAATGCATTGAAGAAATCATCCAAAAGTTCGGCCGTATTGATGTGCTAGTAAATAATGCTGGAACGACCATGGAAAAGCCATTTCTCTCACTAAAAGAAGACGAGCTTGAGTTGGTTTACGAAGCCAATATGCTTTCATTAACTAAGCTCACTCAACGAGTTTTAAAAGAAATGCTTATATTGAAATCTGGAAATATTGTTAATGTTTCATCCGTAGTCTCTAAAAGATATGGCCGTGGTGTTTCTTATTATGCTTCGATGAAAGCCGGAGTGAATCGCTTAACTCAAGTATTAGCAACAGAGATGGGAAAAAAGAATATTAGAATCAATGCCGTTTGCCCTGGTGTAATTGAAACCAAATTAAGTGGCGCCCTACAAGGACGTCATCATAAATTACTTGTCTCCGAAACGCCTCTTAAGCGTTTTGGTAAACCAACTGATGTGGCCAATGCCATAAAGTTTTTAGCATCAGATAATGTGAGTTCCTTTATCACTGGTGTGACTTTAGATGTTGACGGCGGAATCGGACTATAATTCAAGGAGAATGCTTTATGAATATGGAAGAAGTTTTTGAAAAAGTTAGCGAAGTAATTGTTGATGCCTCTGATGTTGAAGCAGATGAAATTAGCCTTGATAAACGACTGATTGATGACCTAGATATCGACTCAATTGATATGATGGAGCTCATCTATAGTATCGAGAAAATCTACGGCGTTGAACTTGAAATCGGAGATTTTGAGGGAGCAATGAATCGTGAGATGAACGGTGTGCCTTTTGCTAAAGACAATATCATTACAGATGAAGGTCTTCAAAAGCTTAGGGAGCTTATGCCAGAGGTTGATCAAGCAAAAATTCAGCCTGGACTTGCCGTTTATAATGTACCATTTCTTTTCACTGTAGAATCTCTATGTAAGCTCATTATGAGAAAAAGTGCCGCCAAGAACTAATGGCGCTAAAAAAGATCTATCGTCATATTACGGGAGAAAAACTATTCTCATTTAATGATGATATTGGCCAAGTCCCCATTCTTGGGACAACTCTGTCTCGCCATCAGTTATCTGTATGCCAAAGTTTAGGGCTGGAGTTAATTGATATACAAGATTTGAAGGAAGTCTCTGAGACAGAATTCTTGTATTTTAAAGAGAATTTGTTTTTTACCAAAGAGTTTCTGAAATCTGCTCTAAGATCAGCAAATTCTAATTCTAATAAAGCGAGATTCTGCTTAAAGCGTAATGATTTTATTACGACTTATATATTTGATAATGACCCTGAAGCTTCTGATATTTTAAAGTTTGAGATTTATAAACACACTACTGGTGGCGCTGAAGTTCAGGATGAAGTATTAGACCAAAAAGTTTTTGATCAATATTTCAAGGTTCCTAAGCAAATTGATAGACGTGGGCACCTATACTTTGGGCAGTCTGACATGTTTGCCTCCAGTATTATTTCGCCCTTTCATCTTTTGTATTTGAATTTAGCTTTTAATTTATCTCGAACAGTTCCTATGCAAAAGCTTCTACCTGAGTGGTTTATCAAGCGTTTTATTCCAGTTGGTGGTTGGGTCTATTATAAATCACTGAAGACTCTCAATAGGTTCGGTAAAAATTGTTTAATTCACCCAACGGCGGTAGTTGAAGGTTGTATCTTGGGAGATAATGTAAAGATCGGGGCTAATTGCGTCGTGAGGCTAAGTCATATTGGCTCAGGAACGACTTTGGAAGAGAATGTTACCTTGACCTATAGTGTTCTAGGAGAAGACTGTTATATCGCAAATAATAATATTGTGAATTTGTGTATGTGCTATGAAAGTGTATTTCTTATTCATGGCCCCTATCAGTTTTCCATGTACGGGAAAAATGTCGGCGTTATGGCCGTTATCAACTGCGACTTTAGACTTGATCAAAAGCCTATAAAATTCATGAGCTCTCAAGGTCTTATTAATTCGCATTCAACTCTCCTAGGGATTTGCTATGGGCATAACTCAGTAGTCGGTGGCGGAAATATAATAGCTCCTGGAAGAATCGTTCCTAATGATATCAAGATTACTCCTCCGGAGAGTATTATTATCTCTAAATTCGACAAGTTTTTAGGAAATGACTAGTAGATCAATCGCTCAATTTCTTGTTTCAAATAGAAAGAAAATCTGGGTTTTTAGCCTCATCTTTTTAGCGATTTCTATAACGAGCTTTTTAAGTCTAAGAATAGACGGAAGCTTTGCCGGAAATGTAGTTAAGCAGAGCCCTTATTATATAGCCGCACAAAAGGTAAAAGATATCTTTGGTATGAGTAATACCGTTCAGTTAAGGATAACTCCTAGAAATGGTACCAGTTTGCAGGATCTGGGCAATATAACCGAGTCCATTATTAAGAGAGTCACAACTGAGTTATCTGAAATAAAAGCAGACTCGCTATTTGATTTTAAAGACTATTTTTACTATGAGAAAGTAGAAATGACTGACCTCGCAATAGAAAGTCTAGAGAAACTCAAACGGCTCCCATTAGCGCGAGACTTTATATCTATCAGAGGTGGCAGTATGCAGGTCTTATTTCATGTGCCTGATCAATTCGATAGTAAAAAATTTGATGCTATCTTAGCTGACTATAGCGATCAGCTTGCGGGTATTACACCTTTTAGCACATTTCATATAGAACATTCAGTGGCCAAGTTTATTGAAAAAGACCTGACAATTTTATCAACTGTAATGATTGTGCTTTCCTTGATTGTTTTGATTATTATTTTTAAAAGCTTCCATTATATATTTATTAGCTTGGGCTTTCTAGGCGTTGGGATTATACCTTGTGGTATTGCCTTCTTTGTCTTTGATACGAGTATTAATATCATCACTATTTTAACGATCCCCATTCTTATTGTCCTGACATTATCTGATATTATCCACTTGCTATCTGGTTTGAAACTAGCAAAGGAGCCGACATCCTTGGAGCGAGTGAGTCACACCATTGAAAGTTATGTTATTCCATCTTTTTTGACCTCACTAACGACAGCAATAGCCTTTTTATCTTTCTCTCTTTCTACGGTTCCGAATATGAGGCAATTTGCCTTAGTAAGTAGCTTAAGCGTTATGCTCACATATTTTGTCACATATATGATGGCACCATATATTTTAGATAAACTTGCAGACTTCGAGCTTAAAAACAAATCCTCATCGCAGAGTTTGTTTTTAGCAAAGCTTTTGAACGCTCTTCATAGTGTTAAAAAAGCTATTTTTGGTGTGATGATATTAATTGTCGTAGCGGGATTATACTTGATAGGAGAGTTAGGGTTTAAAACTTCAAGCGATATTTTCTTTCCTAAAAATAGCGACCTATATCAGACTCATGAAGACCTAAAAGAAGACTTTTATTCACTTATGGTATTAGACGTATTAATTAAGCCAGCTACCAATCCTGTGAATATTAAAGATTTCAAATGGGATAAAACGGCTCTGCCCAAAGAGATTTTTATTCTCTCTAAAAAGATAGAGCGGCTTGCAAAAGTTGAAAGAGTCACATCTCTCGGCAGTATCATGGATTATTTCTTGGCCAGAGGTGAAAAAGTCTCCAATCTCTCTAATTTAAATTTTAAAAACTCTTATATGAGTGGTGATTATCAATTAATGAAGATCTGGTTTAAAAATGCGGATGATGCACTGGAGAGTTATCCAGCGATTCAAAAGATGTTTACTGAACATCAGCGTGAAATTGATTTCGAGTTTTCTTCTCCAGTTTTACTGAATGATCATATTAACAGCGTGCTCTCGGAAAATATACTTAGCTCACTTATTACTTCTGGTTTGCTCGTTTTAATATTGATCTATATGCTTTCTGAATCGTTTAGAGTCACTATGATTAGCTTTTGTGTGAATATCATCCCACTTCTTAGTATTCCCATTATTTTTTCTTTGTTTGGGTTTAACCTTAATATCATTACTTCAATGAGTATTATTATCTGTTTAGGGATTATAGTAGATGATACAATTCATGTTATATTTAGGTATAAATCGGGGATGGAACTCTCCCATTTATTTTATGGTATGCTGACAACATCGATTATACTGATTATCGGATTTGGGATGTTTTCCTTTTCAGAATTTATCCCTTCTCAGATTTTAGGAATGGTTTGTTCAATCATTTTTTTAGTAGCGGTGCTTGCTGATATTATAGTTCTGCCTTGGGCCTTAAAATTATTTGCGAGGGATTCACATGTTCTTAAATAGTAAACTCAATATCGTAAACTTATTTACCATTTGCTATTTAGTATCATCTATTTTTTATCTTCCTTTTGCGACGTTTAGCTGGCAATTACTGGCCTTTGCGGTTTTTAATTTCTTCTGGTTTGGACTGGCCAGTTCAATGTACTATCACCGCTGTTTAACTCACAGATCGTTTAAACTTGCTTATCCTGTAGAAATTTTCTTTTTGATAGGGGGCTTAATAGGGTTGGGGGGTGACCCAATTAAGTGGGCCGCGATACATAGATTTCACCATCAAAAATCAGATCATGACGATGATACGCACTCTCCTAAGCACGGCTTTTTCTGGTCTTATTATGGCTGGGTACTTCATCATGATTTGCCTTTAATAGAGGAGTTAAAGCATAAAAACTCTAAAGACTTGCTTGAGAAAAAGCATCTCTACCTTGCCCAAAGTATCGCTGCAGAATCCCTACCACACGCTATTTACGTTGGTGTTACGGCGCTATTTTTTGGTCTTGATATGGCCATAATTGGCATTATTTTACCTTGTATTCTAAGTTATCACGCGCATTGGATGTTAATTGCATCTCTTTGTCATATTCCACGTTTTGGATATAGACGCTTTAATATGCCAGATAATAGTCGAAACCTTCCGTGGCTTAGTTTTTTAAGTTTTGGAGAGTCACTTCATAATAACCACCATAAATATCCAAATTATGTAAATTTAAAAAGTGCACCTATGGAATTTGATATCAGTGCTAGTTTTGTGAGTTTCCTTGAAAAATTAGGGTTAGCTACTCAGGTAAAAAGGACAAATTATGACAAGAAATAAAATTATTGTCCTTGGGGCCACAGGCTATACTGGTAAGATAATTTGCCAGCAATTAGAGAAGAAAAATATCAGATTCTCTGCTGGTGCCAGAAGCCTCGCAAAACTTGAAGAAATGAAATTTGAATCCATTGAGCAATCGATTGAATTTGATATTTTAAACGAAGATCATTTCGATAGAATTTCAGGCTTTAATATTGTCATCAATTGTATTGGACCATTTAATATCTATG
>CATLVA010000056.1 GCA_950060715.1 uncultured Oligoflexia bacterium
ATAGATCCCACAATTTGTAACAAACTGACTTGTGTGAGGTTTACAATCTACAATTAGAGCCTGTTCTTTGGCTTTGACCTCTAAGTCTCTTTGGATTGGCTTGATCATTTGAGAGATACTTTGAGGTATTTGAATTTTTCTGTTTTTAAAATCTTTTTCCGCAGGTGGATGAGCTGCTGCAAAAAGTTCGCGGTCTATTGAACCATTCATTGAATAATTCTCTTCAGTAAGGTTTTTGAATTCCTTATAAAAGCTATCTCTTGCAAAGTTTACTGTAGAGTCCTCGGTAAAGTAGACCTCTACATCGGCAAAAGTGTTAAATGAAACTGCACATAATATTAAAAAAAGTTTTTTCATAATTTAATCCCAAATACTAAATTCGATTCCCTCTGTTGCTGTTTGGTCTAATTTTGAAAACTCACCAGGAATAATCCTAGCTTCTTTAGCCGCAGAGAATAGAGTGGCCTGCTCCTCAGGTGTTTGAGCTAGCTTCACGGTCATTAAAACCATGACGTTTTCTTCTTCATTAATAATTTTTCTATTTTTGAATATTTCACCTAAGATCGGAATATCACCTAAAAGAGGAATTTTATCTACAGTCTTAGATTGAGTATTTCGTTTAAAACCAGATAAAAGAATTGAGTATCCGTTTTGCACTGTAACTTTAGTCGTGGATTTAGACTTTGATTTTTCTGGAGCGTTGTCACTGGTCAGTGAATAGGTTGAATCTTCCACTTCGATCGCCACGTCAATTTGTCCTATTCTATCAACCTGAGGAAGCACATTTAATAGTATCCCTGAAGGAATGTTGATGAAATTATTTAAAACAGCACCAGAATTGTTAGTTGTTTGAGTTTGAACAAAATTTTCTTTTCCTGAGTGAAAGGTGGCCTGCTCTCCACTTCGAACAACAATTCTTGGATTGGCCAAAACTTTTGTATTCTCAACTGTTTTAACCATCTTAAGGACATGACTAAACGGACCTAATGTCCAGGAGTAAGAGTCAGATGAACCATTTCCATCTTTTTCACTTGAGTAGGTGTAGGTGGCAAGATTACTACCATCTGATCCTTTAAGGCCTAGTTCTAAGTTTTTATCATTCGTGTAGCTCAATACAAGTACGTCAATACTTACAGCTGGTCCAGCTCTTCCTGGAGAGTTTGCGACACCATCTCTGATACTTGGGATGAGAAGTTTTGCTATACCAAAAGCCTTGGCGTGGTCTAGGTCGTTACTTTTAGTCCCTTCCAAATATATTAGTCGTCCGTATTTTCTTACTTGATAGTATCCAAAACCATTGTCTTCTAAAACAGAGTTGGCCACGTTTACCGCCGAACTACTATTTCTATATTGGCGTTTTGTATTGTCCTTGAAGTAGGCACCTTGAACTTTTAAAATCCTCGACAATGTGATTCCATCTTCTCTTCTGTTGACGTCTCCATGAAGAATATAAATCCCATCTTTCTCTTCAACTTTAATTCCTTGAATTCTACCAATTTTAGCTAGAGCTGATTTTAAAGTTATATTGCTGATCCCAACATAGAGGTGATAGGTTAGTCGTTTTCCACCGCGAAGGAAAATATCAAGTTCAGTCTTTCCTTGTTTAAGTCCTTTAACTTTTAATACTGATTTCTCTTTGCCTTCTTTAACAGAAACAATATTGGCATCGCCAACAAGAACTTCGACAACATCTTTATCAAACTCGATATTCTTTTCTTTTTTTAATTCTAGATTGATTTCGTTGGCAAATAGATTGAGTACAGAAAACATTGAGAGTCCTAAGAGGACCTTTTTATAGATAGACATGAATTCTCCTTTGAGAATATTTTATCTATCTTCTAAATTATCTTCAACAATTTCCCATGTGTGATCCGCCAGGAGTTTTACCTGTGCAACGAAGCTCTCAAAGGGCATCGAGCCTCCCCATTCTTTTGGTCCAACGAGAGATAGAACTTTTTTTCCGGCTTTCTGATATAAATAATATGTGTGACCGATATCAGGCTTAAAACGCATTTCAGCTTCATAGATTTCAAAAGAAATTTCAGCACGTCTTTTTAGTTTACTAGCTTGATCAGCTAAAACTTTCATCTGATCATAGATTTGCTGCATATGCATTTCGGTTTGCTCTTTCATCGCCTTCATAGCGTTACCTTTGATAACGCCTTCTTGAGTTGGAACGATTGAGAACCCACCAATAGAATGAGCATACTCTAGCAGTCCAGGAAGATCAGCGGTTTTATCCTTCATCTTCTCAAGGTCAATTTGTGATACATCTATCGGTTTAGGCTTTTTCATGAAGTTATATTATACTTGATTTAGGGGCGTTTGAATATGTTAATAAAACCTGTACAACTATTTAGATTTATCACTTTAGCTATAGTTTTATTTGTTGGTTTCCAATTATTAAGCTTAGTTAAACTAAAACAAAGCGAAAGTCGCTACGGCCACGCTGTATTTGAGATTTCCCGCCAACAATTTTTGCTACATAGAATATTTAGCGATCTAGAAAAATTTAAACAAAATCCATCAGATGAAAATTTAATTATTCTCAATTCAAAATTAGCTTTATTTAAAGATACTCAGCGCAATATTGTTAAGAGTAGTCATCTGGTAGACTCCGAAACCTCGGCTATCGAAGGCAATTTTAATGATCAGGTTTTAGAATTCATTAACGAAACAGAAAGATTAAAATCTCCTTTATTTAATATGAGTGATGAATACAGAATTCTTGTATTGGAAACACTTCCTAAATCTTTTTACAGGTACCTGAATGGGATATTTTTGCAAAACGAAATGAAGGCCAGCAAAATTGAGAATAAAGTTTTTGCTTTAATTGTTTCATTACTCGCATTGGCGCTACAATCATTTCTTCTTTTCTATTTTGAACGAGAAATTCGACTCTAGTTTCTTTTTGCCACTGGTAAAGTACACCGTGCAATGCGTCTTCTGCCGGTAATTACATTCATGTTTTTGGCATCTCCTTTGCTCCTTTAAGTCTTAATCACAGTCAAGAAGACATGATACGGAGGAAAAAATGAAAATATTTTTAAGTGTTGCTATGTTATTTGGAATGTTAACTCTTACTCAATCAGCAGAAGCTGCGCAATGTACAGTTGATCTTGAGAATGGAAGAGGAAGAACCGTTGAGACCTTTAGGGGTTATGGTTACAATAGAAATGATGCATGTAGGGAAGCTAAACAAGATTGTAGAAGAGCAATTAGATCAGGCTACTATAGGGCAAGAATTCTAAACTGTGTTGAAAGAACAAGACACAACCGTCCGGGGCGTGGGGGAAGAATTGTACATCAGTCTTGTACCTCAAATTTAGTTGGACCTAGAGGACATACAACAATTCAGACATTTATTGGTAATGCTTCCGGACCGAGAGGAACTGGTGTGAAAGCTCAAGCATGTCAAAGAGCACTTAGACAATGCCAAGCATTTCAGGCAAGAACTGGAAGATATAGAGCACAATGCCAAGTTGAAAGACATATCGGAATTGGTGGTATTTTTTAAAACTTGCTTTTCAGGCTAAGAACTTAATATTTAGGCCTCTTTTTTAAGGAGGCCTTTTTTTATTTGTTTAGAATGATCACCATAGGTAAAATAAGTGAGCTATGAGTGACATATTAAATTCCAGTATAATCTTAGTGGACGATTCTAGTTTCGCCCGCGCCATGATGAGTTCAATTTTAACTGAAATTGGTTTTAAAAATATTACTTGTCCGGAAACTCCAATCGAGGCATGGGAGCTTATCGCTCAATCACATCTCGATGGTAATCCTTATGATCTTTTAATCACTGATTTAAATATGCCAGGCTTTGATGGGATTGATTTGATAAACCGAATCAAGGAAGATCCTATGAGTGAGAATCAGAAAATTGTTGTCATGTCAGCTGATGCTGATATGGGAATAAAAATGGTTTGTAAGGCAATGGGTGTGTTAGCTTATTTTACGAAACCGATAAAGCCTGAGAGTTTGAAGGAAATCCTCTTCGCCATTTTTGAAGGCAAAGAGGAAATCCCTGATGTTGAAGATTTAATTTAAATTATTATCGTTTGATGGAACTTCAGTTTCTGGCTTTTGTACTTTAAACATTCCATTCGCTTTACTTAGATGTTCAGAGCTTATCTCTCCCAAAAATTCAGGAAGATCAACACCTGATTGCTTCGCCAGCTCATGTACTGGAGGGAGGGATTTAATTAACCCGCTTAAGAAGTTAGATGTAGCATTAGAACCGTCTTTTCCTGCTCCACCTTCCCATACAGTAATTTTATCAATTTTAAGATTCTGAATTGCTTTAACTTGTTGTTCTACAAGTCCTGGTAGTTGTTCCACAAGTAGTAGGGTAGGAGCAAGTCCTTTATCTTCTCCAACACTTGAAAGTAGGTTTCGGTAACCTTCGGCTTTTGCATCTAGTACTTTTCTCACACCTTCCGCTTCAGCTTCAAATCTCGCAATAATGGCATCAGCTTCACCTCGAGCAATTCTTCTTTGTTTTTCGGCTTCAGCTTCAGCTTCAATTTCAATTTTCTTTTTATTTACTTCCTCTTGAGCGAGTTCATCTTTCTCAAGCCTTGCAATCTGCACTGCTTTCTCGGCTTCAAAAACATCTTTTTGTGCATTGGCGAGTGCAACTTCCCCGCGTCTTTTTGCTTCAGCTCTTCTCTCATTTAGGTTCGCATCGTATTGTGCAATATTTGCTTGTGCTTCATTTTCACCTTTAACTGATTCTGCTTCTTGAGCGGCAGTAAAGACTCTCTCTTCTTTTTTCGCTTCAGCTTTTCCTTGTTCAGTGATCGCTCGTTCTTTAGCTTGTGCAACTTCTTGTTCTCTTTGTGCTGCAGCTTCTCCGGTGATCCCTTCTGCTTCATATTTTGAAACGGCGATTCTTTTATCTCTTTCGGCTTGCTTTTGACCAGCAGCTGATTTTGCTGACTGTTCAGCGACTTGAACTTCTTTGGCCCTAATTGCAGTAGCTTCACCAATAGCTCCGTCTTTTTCCTGTTCAGCAACTTCAACCCTTGCTTTATTGATTGCTTCTGCCGCCGCTTTTTTCCCAATCGCTTCGATATAACCTGACTCATCAGTAATATCTCTAATATTAACGTTGATAACATCAAGTCCGATTTTGTTAAGTTCTACGTTAACGTTGGTATTAACTAAGTGAAGAAATTTTTCTCTATCTTGGTTGATTTCTTCAATCGCGAGAGTTGCGATAACTAGTCTCATTTGTCCTAAGATAATATCTTGAGCTTGATTTGAGATTTCACCAATACTTAAACCAAGAAGTCTTTCCGCCGCATTAGTCATTATATTGGCTTTAGTTGAAATACCTACGGTAAAAGTAGAAGGAACGTTAACTCTAATATTTTTAAGTGATAGAGCTGAACGTAAGTCAATTTCAATTGTGATAGGCTCTAATGAAAGATAAGTATAATCTTGGAAAAGAGGAATGATAAATGCTCCACCACCGTGAACACAGTGTGCTGAGGCTCCCCCTGATACTTTACCAAATACAACTAAGATCTGGTTAGATGGACATCTTTTATATTGTTTTGACAAAAAGATGGCGATAAAGAGCAATATCCCCACGAAGGCGATAATGATCATTGAAGTAAAACTACCTGCTAAAAACATTTCTTTCTCCTATACTTTTAATACGTGCAGGGTTCCTGCATCATCAACTTTTTCTACTTTAACTGCGGTGAATGATTCAATCTTCTCTCCAGGTGACATGGCCTGAAGAATTTGTTGTTTGCCACCGATTGTGATTTCTATTTGTCCAATGCCTTCTCCTAGAGCCGGGATTGTGGTGTAAGTTCTTCCAGTCTTTCCAATCGCTTCTCTTACATCTATTACAGTAGAGGCGTTTAGACCCTTCACTTTAAAAGTGAAGTAGGCACTGATAAACATGAAAATAAATCCAACGCCAATCGCCGCACCCATGGCCGGTATCGCTTCGAGATTCCACTCATGTCTTGCGGCCAATCCTGTCCAGCCTGCACCCATGAAAAACGCTAGTACCGATTGAATTGAAATGAGAGAAAATGTCGTCCCACCATCCATATCAACACCGCTATCAATCTCTGTAAGATCTCCATCTACATCCATGTCACCACCACTAACCAGTAGCATGATCATTTTAACTAAAAAAAGTAGTGTTCCACCGAACGCCATAGTCCCATAGACTGGATTTGAAACCAGAATCTCTTGCATAAAAATCTCCTCATTTGCACCTAATTATTTCAGCTCAATAAAACACGGTAAAGAGAAACATACCTGACTAAATTTGTCTTTTTACGATGGAAATCAAGGCCTTATAAGAATGGCGAAACTCTTTAATTTGATGATTTTTAAAATTTTTCTGTGACGAGAAATGAATAGCGTTAAATACAACTCCAAGCTGTGCCGCTAAAACTCTAACTTTATTTTCTCCGGCCAAATTATCATGGATTGGCACAACCATAGCAGGAGGAGCGTAGGAGTGTTCTCCAAAATATAGAACTTTAAGTAGGGCATGAACTTTCTTGTATTTATAGTCAACTTCATCTGAGAAGTTACTAAAACGAGGTTCATGTTCGCTTATAATTTGATTGAGTTCATCTTTTTGAGAGTCAGTTAGGTCAAAATCCTCTTCCAAGATTTTACCTTTTTTCATTAATTGATTTAAAAAATAAATAATAATAATGAGTCCAATTAAAATTGCCAGCCGCTTTAGCCACTTCTTTAATTTGATATCCCTTTGAATTTGCTCTCTTTCAAGCTTTTGAAGTTCCTTTTGACGCTCTTTTCTGATGTTCACTTCACTGTTTATTTCATTTGCAAGATCCTCTAGCTTTTTCGATTCGAGTTTTAGATCACTATTCGGATTGTGTTTGGACATAGCTTCTTTTATGAGATCTTTCTTTTGATCAAGAAGTATTTGATATTTCTCTTTGTCAGTGTCGAAACTAAAGTCTCTTTGTTCTAGTGTCTCCATTTTTTGAGATATTTCACTCAGTTGATCTAGGATAGATTGATCTTTGAGCTTGAGATCAGGAATCTTCTGCAATTGATTCTTAATTTCTGTGTCCATCTCAGAATTTAAGAATTCCAGCATTTTTTTGTGGCCATGATTCTTATTTTGAACGGGCTTTACCAAAGTCTCCACAAGTTTTGAAAAAAGCGATTTCTCTTCCTCAATAATATAATCAGTAAGGCAAAAGAGTGTTGTAAATATAATTATAGACGGCATGACTGATTTAAACTGAGAAGGCGTAAATTTAAAATTTTGCTTCAGAATTCTTTTCCAATACCAATTATTCAAAAAGGCCATATTAAGAAAAAACAACATGAAAAAAATTATTGCGATGACATATGAAAAGATAGTTTTCACCGTGAAAAAGGCTGTGAAAGATATAAGGTAGACAAAAAGACCCAGTATCCACATCCCCCAGTATCGATAGGTTGTTATAAAAACTAAAAAGGCTATGGGAGTAGAGACTCTAGCAAGTATATCAAGCTTTGCACTTAGTAAGAATTTAACTCCTGCGACATATAAAATAATAATGACTACTTTTATTAGTACGTTCTTCAGCCTGCTACTATTCTTTATTTCAGC
>CATLVA010000057.1 GCA_950060715.1 uncultured Oligoflexia bacterium
TTTCAGATGGTGAATCACCAACAAGAAATGAAGATTACCTATCCGACTTTGGTTGGACTTGAGATTCTTCCAAAAAATAAAGATGACTATAAAAACTCTCTGCTTGGTTTTATGGATAGAACCAAAACCGCAATGGGTGCCAGAAAGTTAAAAAAGATTTTTCAAGCTCCTCTTAGAGACAAAACCGAAATTGAAAATCGCCTCAATGTGGTTGAGCAGTTTAGCCAAGACTATGATGGCCTTAATAAAATTAGATCTATCCTTTTTGATATCAGAGATATTGAAAGAATATTAGCTAAAGCTTCTACCGGGAAAATTAATAGCGCTGATATGATTAACTTAGCTGCTGCGAATGATTCCTATATTGAGCTTGAAAAGAGCCTTCCATCTAAAAAGTTCTTAGCTAAGATGACTAAGAAAAAAGAGCTTAAAGAGCTTGCAACATTAATTCAAACAACAATTAATGATGAAGTTGGCTGCTCACTTGATAAAGGAAACCTTATCAAAGAAGGCTGCCACAAGGAGCGTGATAGACTCTCTAAGCTTAGCCTGAACGCAAAAGATGCGCTTATTGCACTCGAAGCGAAATATAGAGAAGAAACGGGAATTGGAAATTTAAAAATAAAGTCCAATAACGTAGCTGGGTATTTCATTGAAGTGAGTAAGTCTCACTTAGCTAAAGTTCCTAAACATTTTGAACGTCGACAAACTTTAGTTAATAGCGAGCGTTTTCAATCTCCTGAATTAGCAGATTTTGAAAAAGAAGTTATCACTGCAAGGGAAAAACTCTATAAGCTAGAGAAAAAAATCTTTGATAATGTGGTTAGCGAGATCAATGGTTTATCAAGTGCACTAATTACCCTATCTCTCAATATTTCTCTAATTGATATCTTCCAAAGTTTTGCATGGGTATCACTTCAGGAGAATTTTGTTCGTCCTCAGATCAAAGACCAACAAATTGTTCATATTCGCCAGGCATGGCATCCGTTAATCAAATCAAACCTGCAAGATAGATTTGTTCATCATAATTTAAGGCTAGATGAGACGGTTTATTTTGGTCTTATCACTGGTCCAAACATGGCCGGTAAAACAACAGTGATGAGAGAGATTGCGATCATTCAATTTCTATGTCAGCTAGGATGTTTCGTACCTGCAGAGATGGCTGTATTGGGTCTAACTGACTATATCTTCTCTCGTCTTGGAGCCCACGATGACATCATCAAGGGACAATCTACTTTTATGGTTGAGATGTCTGAGACAGCAGAGATCATTCGTCATGCGACTAAAGACTCCCTCATTATCTTAGATGAGATTGGTAGAGGGACTTCAACTTATGATGGTTTAAGTATTGCTTGGGCACTGGTTGAATATTTCATTATGAAAACTAAGGCCATTACCTTATTTTCAACTCACTACCATGAGCTGATTGATCTGGTGAATTCACTACCTCAAGCGAAAAACCTCACAGTTAAAACTGTTAACAGCAATGGTAATGTTCAATTTCTCTATGAGTTGATTGAAGAAGGAGCTGCCCAAAGTTTTGGTATTCATGTAGCAAAGCTAGCAGGTCTTCCTCCGGAAATTCTCGGTAGATCCAAGCAGATTCTTACTCAACTGGAATCAACTGAGCATACGCTTAACCTTCCAGTTGTAAAAAATAATACGAATCAATTGAATCTTTTTGATGAAGAAGTTCAAATTGAAGAGAAAGAGCATCCTATTTTAAAAGAACTAAAAAGCATGGATGTAATGAACCTGACTCCAATGCAGGCCCTTCAAAAATTAGATGAACTTAAAGCTAATTACTTAAACTAAACAACAAATTTATCGGCGCTGGCCCTATCCCAAATAGGTCGCCAGTTGCCTTGATAAGTCCCATCAATAAATGAATTCAATTCTAATTTAGGGTAAAGCTCACTATAGTTCATCACTTGCCCAGGTCCAATCCTTCGCTTAATATGCACCTTCTTTAAGTCACCAACTAGTTCGATCCCACTGGCACCGAGTAGATGTGAAACTTCTAAAAGTGTTCTCTTATGATAACCTGCGACTCGCTCCCCTTTACTTGGAACATCAACAAGCTCATATAGTTCAGGGTTTTGAGTGGCGACACCTGTAGGACAATCATTACTATTACATCGTAAGGCCTGTATACAACCGACAGCGAACATCATACCTCTAGCGGAATTACACATATCTGCTCCAAGAGCAAATTTTGTCACCATGGAAAAAGCGTCTGTGACTTTTCCACTACAAATTAGGCGCATTTTTTTTCTAATTCCTGCCGCGATTAAAGCATTATGCGCGAAATTAAGTCCATCATATAAAGGTGTTCCCAAGTAGTTTGCAAACTCTCTCGGAGCCGCACCTGTTCCACCTTCAGAGCCATCAATGGTGATAAAGTCAGGATAGATATCAAGCTCGATCATGGCCTTTATTACGCAGAAAAACTCCACTTTTTTCCCAATACAAAGTTTAAAACCAACAGGCTTTCCTCCACTAAGTTCGCGTAGTTTTTGCAAAAAGCGAAGCATCTCTTTTGGAGTTGAAAACTCCTTATGACTTGGCGGAGAATTCACATCCTTACCAATTTCAACAGCTCTGATTTCTGAAATTTCCTTATTAACTTTCGCTCCCGGAAGAAGTCCTCCGTGTCCAGGTTTAGCACCTTGAGAAATTTTTAATTCAATTACTTTCACTTCAGGCCAGTTCGATCTTTCTTGAAACATTTCTGCGTTGAAACTTCCATCAGCATTTCGACAGCCAAAATAACCTGTGCCTATTTGCCAACAAAGATCAGCATGATGCTTACGATGATACGGGGATATACCTCCCTCTCCTGTGTTATGAAGAAAGCCACCTATTTTTGCTCCAAGATTCATCGCCTCAACTGCTGTTCGACTTAAAGACCCATAACTCATGGCCGAGATATTAAACCTAGAGGCCATATATGGTTGGCTACATTGATCTCCTCCAAGTTTAATTCTTTCAAGGCAAGCATGATGTTCTACCGGCTGCATTGAATGCTCTAACCATTCTGCACCTGCACGATAGACATCGTGTTCAGTTCCAAAGGCAGAGGTATCTAAGTCTCCTTTAGCTCTTTGATAAACAACACTTCGCTGCTCTCTAGAAAAAGGAGTTCCATCATTAAAACGCTCAATAAAATATTGCTGAATTTCAGGGCGAATAGATTCGAGTAGATACCGAAAGTGACCAAGGACAGGATAGTTTCTCAAAATCGTATGCTTACGTTGGAGCATATCGTATATACCTAAAAAATGAATCGGAAGTACGATTATATAGAGGTAGTAGAAACCTGAGCTCATAAAATAGCCCATAGCATAGATCACTAGCCAAATAGGCACCATCGAAATTAAAAATGACTTTCTCATAGCCTAATTATAAATAAAACGATTTTACTCGGACACTAAAGGCACGATTTGCCTTCTCCCGCATTCCCAGCGACTCTTCCTTCAGTCCCTACTAAAATATTCCGATGAAATTAGCATGAATAATGACAATAATATCATTCACCTCTCTGGCTACCTTGATAACTCTGAACCGATAAAAATCGTAGACCATTTGGAAAGTGATTTTTCGGCGATGTTCCCCAAGGCTAACCTTATTAAAAGAGGGACCGCTCTTTGTTTAGACCTTTTTACATTAATGGTTTTAAATGTTGGAGTTCATAACGGTTATAATTTATTTGTTTCTGAGTTTCTTAGTGCACTAAATTACCATGGTCAGTACAAGCTTATTCAGGGAAATATGTTTTTCTCTGGAAGTGTTTATTTAGTTTTATACTTTAGCTATTTCCTCTACTGTAATTATATTTTAAACGGCAAAACATTTGGCAAAATGATCTTAGGCCTTACCGTTGTTAAAGAGGAATATGTTCATAACCTCAACACTTTGAGCTACGATCTTTCTTTGAAGGATTGCGTGAGAAGATCAATGGGCTATTTAGGATGCCTACTCTCATTTGGAGTTTTCTTTATTTTTAATTTTGCATCTGAAGATAATCGAGGTCTTCCGGACTATATGTCTGGTTCAAGAACTGTTTCAGATAAATGGCTGAAGCAGATGCGAGACTTTAAAGCCTCACATCAGCAACAGGTTATTATTGATATTTCGAAATTAGATCGTGAAAAAGAAGCTGCTTAAATATCTAGCTTAATCTTCAATTCCTTCAATTGATCCTGATCAGGAATCGAAGGAGCATGACTCATTAAATCCGTCGCAGCGTTTGTTTTTGGAAAAGCGATTACGTCTCTAATATTGTCTGTTTTTGCTAAAAGCATAACTGTTCTATCAAATCCAAATGCTAATCCCGCATGCGGAGGAGTTCCATAGCTTAGAGCCTCAACGAAGAAACCAAACTTAAGTTTAACTTCTTCCTCTCCCATTCCCAGGACTTTAAACATCTGAGATTGAACGTCTTCTTGATAAATTCTAAGAGATCCACCGGCCATTTCATATCCGTTACAAACAAGATCGTAAGCTTCCGCTGGCATTCCTTTTAGTTTTTCAGGATCACCTGACATAAAGTCATCTAAGCATTCTTGCTTTGGCATGGTAAATGGGTGGTGACAAGCATAGAAGCGTCCATCTTCATCATCATACTCAAGAAGAGGGAAATCATTTACCCATAAAAACTTATAAGAATCTCTATCAATCAGATCCAGGCTATTTCCAAGGTGACGTCTTAAAGCATCCGCACTTGCATGTGCAACTGAAGCTTTTGCATCAGCACAGAATAGAAATGTTCCATCCTCTTTATTTCCTAGCGCTTTTGTTAGCTCGGCTAAAACTTCAGCTGAAACGAATTTTGAAATACCACCCGTTACTTCATCTCCTGAAAGTTTGAACCATGCCACACCTTTTCCACCGTGAGGCTTAACTACCTCAACAAATGCGTCTAGCTCTTTTCGAGAGAATTCTTTTACTGACTTAGGAACAAACATCATTTTGTTCATCCCCTCACCAATTACTGATTCAAAAACTGAAAATCCAGAACCTTTAAAAAGGTCCGTAACGATATGGTGTTCTAATCCAAAACGAACATCTGGCTTATCTGAACCATACTTTGCCATTGCTTCAGAATAAGGAAGAACTGGAATTTCAAAACTATCATCAAAGCCCCAAAGCTTTCTCACTATTTTGGTAGCAAGATTTTTAATATATTCTTGAGAAGAAAAGCTCACCTCAATATCAATTTGAGAGAACTCTGGCTGTCTATCTGCTCTTAAATCTTCATCTCTAAAACACTTACAAATTTGGAAGTATTTATCAGTCCCACCAATCATAAGAAGTTGTTTCATCGTCTGCGGAGACTGTGGAAGGGCATATACTCTTCCTGGGTGAACTCTAGACGGGACAATATAATCTCTCGCACCTTCTGGAGTTGTTTTATAAAGAATAGAAGTTTCAACTTCAGTGAAACCTTCTTCATAGAGCGCAATTCTTGCATCTTTCATCGCATTTGAGCGCACAGAGAGAATATTTTGAAGTTTATCAGAACGTAGATCAAGGTAGCGATACTTGAGCCTTAAATCTTCAGTTGCATTGATCTTTCCGTGCGGTAGAAATGGTACTTCGTTGGCCAGAGATAAGATTTCAAATTCCTTAACACTCACTTCAACTTCACCAGTATTCATATTTTTGTTAATCGCAGACTCAGGTCTAGCTCTTACGACACCTTTGACTTTGATAACTGACTCAAGGCTCAGCTCTTTAAGAACTCCAAGATCTCCTGTGAACTCATCAAAAGCTAATTGAGTTAAACCAAACTTATCTCTAACGTCGACGAAATGTAATCCACCTAAATCTCGGTATTTATTATTCCATCCACATAAAATAACTTCTGTTCCCACATGAGATTGAGTTAACTCACCACAATTATGTGTTCTCATATGCCCTTTCAAATTTGTTGTGTTCCCATTATGGTTGCCCATTCGGATCTCCTCGTATTAAACTTATCGCGATGACATACTTTATACCTCAAAGGCGCTTTTCCTTCATCTTTTTTTTCATATCCTTATTGATGGTGACGTCATGCAACACCCAAACAAATGCCTCAACCGCAGGCCATCTTGAAGACTACCCAATCAAAACCTTAAAGCTCGGTGACAAAAAAGTTAAAGTGTATATTGCAAACACTGACGAGCGCCAAAAACAAGGCTTGAGTAAAATCCAATCCAAAGATTTTCCAGTAGATTCCGGAATGCTTTTTCCTGATGAATATATGCACATAAGACAGTTTTGGATGCCAGAAACATATTTTGATCTGGATGTGATCTTCATGAACTCCGATTACTATGTCTTAGATATTCATCGAGGACTTAAACATTTTCCAGGAAAAGGAAGTCGAAGAGAAGTCCCTCTATCAAAAGAAGTTTTCTGCCAACACGTATTGGAACTACGTGCAGACTCTCCATTAGCAAAACTCGTTCAACCGGGAATGACTTTAAAGTTTGAATAATTAGCGTTTCATATAAATTTTGTTGGAAATATGCCAACGCAACTCATCATTTCTTTCAGGTATAGAATCTAGTGAAGCTGGCAAACGAGTATTGCCTTTATTCAGGTATTTCATGTTAGTAATGAGCCATTTAGTATTATCTCCCTTGCATTTCACAATATTGGCTTCGTACAGATTTTTAGTGGTAGAACTTTTGCAGTCTCCTGCAACTGCAATGCTAATTGAGGTGAGGCTTAACAAACTAATAACCAGTATTTTCACTAAAATTCTCCCTTGATAAAAAAACTAATTTTCTGCAGACTCAAACTTTGATCTACTTTTCCCTCGTCATCATTCCATTGAATTTCAGTTTGATATTCACGATTTTCGATAGCGAAACTTACTCCTAGATCCACTGTCGCTTTTTTTATCTTCATGAATTTTTTGGATATTTTAGATTCAGCGATCCAACCAGTTCCAGAAGGGCTTTCGACAGTAAAACTACCCGTTTCATTGAGTGAAGAAACAGGCACCGAATATGAACCACTTAAATACAATTGACTTTCAAGTGGCAGGTTGAATTGGTAGCTTGCTCCCAAGTCTAAAGTGTAAAATCGAATTGATCCTTGATCAATTAGAGATGAATCGTTTTCGTGAAAAGTAGGTAAAACTTTTGAGTTCAAGCCAGCATGAACAAATGTGTATTGATACTCAACACCATACTCAAAGAGAGGGATTTTAGTAGCTTCTCCTTCATCATTAAATTCTACTTGCTGGTAGTTTAGCTCAAAATTTACAGCATGTGACTTTCTAAATCTATAGTTTCCATTTAAGCCAATATTAATAACCCCAGAATTTTGGATAGAGCTTTCAACCAGCTCGCCCGTTTGCTTAAAATTATAAGAGGATAAACTTGTGATAACTTCGAGGCTCAGTTTCTGAGGAAAACTATGTTTGTGTTTTTTCTTCACGACTTTCTTTAATTTAGGTCTCACAATTTTTGGTTTTTTACTGGAGATACATTCAATATCTTCAACATAGTAAGGAGAAGATTTTTTAAGTTCCTCCTCATATGAATGACCGCTTTTGCAAGAAAATAATAAACAAAAAATGTATGAGAACCATTGAACTATCAACCTCATA
>CATLVA010000058.1 GCA_950060715.1 uncultured Oligoflexia bacterium
TATGAACATGCTGTAGAAACAAAGACTATTCCAGCATATTGGACTTACGTTGATGACTCTCACAGAAAAGCTAGACCCAGCCATTGGCAGATTGTGCAAGAAGTATTATATGCAAACGCCGACCTATTGAAGTTTGATGATGTTGGAATAGATCTGTTACAGAAATATTGGGATGGGAACCCATTGGAAGGAGAATAATAATGATTGGAACTATTATCTAAGAAAAAATCACAAAGAGCTATTGACTGGCGATAGAAATAATAAGATTCTTCATAACATGATAGATAAATGTTTATAAAGTTTTAAAAGACTACGAAGCATATTCTGAGTTTATGGACGGTGTAACTTCCGTGAAAATTATTGAAGAATCAGGTAATGAAACAAAGGCAGAATACAGCATCAATATGATCAAAAAATTTAGCTATATTCTTAACCTTGTTCATGAAGAGAATAAATCTATTAAATGGAGTTTTGTTGAAGGTGATATCTTCTCTGTTAATAGTGGAGCTTGGGAACTAAGCGATAATGGAGATGGAACAACTGACGTTACTTATAGTGTGGAAGTTGATATTAAAGTGAAAATGATGGGATCGGGTATGATCACTAAAAAACTCACTGAAGTTCAGTTACCAGTACTTCTAAAATCAGTTGAAAAAAGAGCGCAGAGTCTCTAATGTCAGATAAAAATGAAAAAGAAAGTTTAGCAGATATCCTCAAAAAAGTCGTAAACACTGGTGTGAGCGCTGCTTTTATGACTGAAGATGCTATAAAGAATATGGTAGGGGACCTTCCTCTACCTAAAGAGCTTGTTCAAGGTCTTATCAATAACGCTAAGAGCACTAGAGATGACTTTATCACTTCTGTGAAGACTGAACTGAAAGAGCGACTAGAGAGAATTGATGTCTCAAAAGAAATTGACCGCATCTTAGAGAATTATGATGTGGAAGTGAATGCGAAAATTAAATTTTCTCCAAAGAAAAAGAAGAATTCTTCTCCTAAAAAATGAGTGTCACTCAAAATCTAGAAAAATTAAAAAATAAAATTGGAGACCGGACAAATTTGTTGGCGGTCTCCAAAACTAAACCGCTTGAAATGATCGAGGAGGCCTACCTCTTTGGACAAAGAGATTTTGGTGAGAATAAAATTCAAGATCTTTTTGAAAAAGCGCATGCCCTCTCTCATTTAAGAGATATTCGTTGGCACTTCATTGGAACTTTACAGAGTAATAAATTAAACAAGCTTTTGAGTGTTCCAGGCCTTTATGCCATGGACTCAATTGATAGGTTGAGGCTCGTCGATAAACTTTTAAAAAAATCTTTAGATCAAAAGATTAAAATTTTTCTTCAAGTGAACACTTCAGGTGAAGAAGAGAAATCAGGTTTTGATAACTTTGAAGAGCTGGACCAAGCGGTTCAAAAATTAAAAGGGCAGGAGAGTTGGGAGCTTGCAGGGTTAATGACAATTGGAAGCATTCGAGCTGATGATTTTGAAAAGGCTGCACGAAATTGCTTTGAGCAATTGGTGGCATTTCGCAATCGGTTGTGCGAAAAATATGATATTGATTTGGAACTTTCCATGGGAATGAGCCAAGATTATGAAATAGCAATTGGTTACGGTAGTAACTGGGTAAGAATTGGCAGTGATATCTTTGGCTTACGTGAATGAAAAAATTACAAAAAAATTGCCTAATTGTACTCAGGAACCTATTTTAACGGCATTTAATGGGTCCGGAGGCAATTATGAGTGACACTTTGAGAAAAGTTCCCGAGCTTAGTCTTTTAAGTTATGTAGAAGGCAATGCTACTGAGAGAGCTAAGTTTGTTGACCAGCTTTTTAGCGGTATTAAAGATTATGGTTTTATCATTCTAACTGATCATACAGTTCAAGAAAGTGTTATTGAGAAGGGCTATAAAGCAGTTCAAGATTTTTTTGCTTTAGATGAAGAAACTAAAAGAAAGTATGCAATCGCGTCTGGTGGACAAAGAGGTTATACTCCTTTTGGGACTGAACATGCGAAAGATAATCCGCATAAAGACCTCAAAGAATTCTGGCATGTTGGACGTGAAGTTTCAGCTGATCATAAATTTTCAAAATATTATCCAAACAATGTTTGGCCAACAGAAATTGCTGGCTTCGAAGAAAATCTTGGGAATCTATATAGTGAACTTGATAAGACTTCAGTACATTTATTAGATGCTTTAGGTGAAGCCTTAGATGTTCCACAAAGTTATTTTAGAGATATGATTGATACCGGTAACTCTATTTTAAGAGCGATTCATTATCCACCAGTGGGAGAGGCACCTCCTGCGGGATCAATCAGAGCTGCAGCTCATGGTGATATAAATTTGATCACGATACTTATGGGAGCGACTGCTTCAGGACTGCAACTTCTTGATAGAGATGGGCAGTGGCTAGATGTAGAAACTAAGCCAGGGCAGTTAGTTGTGGACTCAGGAGATATGATGTCTAGGATTACTAATGATATTATCCCGGCGACGATCCATAGAGTGATCAATCCTGATGAATCAAATACTGCAAGATACTCGATGCCGTTCTTTGTGCATCCTCATCCTGAGGCCATGCTTGAATGCATCCCAAGTTGTGAAGGATCAGGGGCCAAATACCCGCCAATTTCTGCACATGACAGTTTAATGGAAAGATTAAAAGATATAGGTCTAATGTAGACCTTTCCAATTTAGAGGGTGTTTTTCACCCTCTAATATCCTTAAGTAGCCCTTAATTATTAAGTAAAAATTAAAATAATATTAAATAGTTACACTTCTTTTTTGAAAGTTTTACAGAGTCAATAGTTCCTATTGGAGATAAATGGTGCGCTGCGGTATAAACTGTTGGACGTAAAATACTCTTAAAGGAGATTTTGAGTATGAAACTATTTGATATTGTCCCAAAACTGTAGTGCGCTATTAACTTACTCCCTCAAAAGTTAACCTGATATTTCCACTTAATTTCATTTTATTATCCCAATAAGCTTCCCAAGATTTTGGATCTGTTATGACTTTTAAAATTATCCTCGTCATTTTTGCACAGCCTTTCTTACTCCAATTAAAAGCAAACTTCTTAATTCTTCTACCAATCTCTCTCATTAATCTTTCAAGTTTTGATGTGACTTTTGGAGTAACGATTCCTGTTTTCATCCAGTACTTTAAGTAGGTGAATAAATTTGATCTTGCGTTCGTTACATATGTTGAAGCCTTGCTATATCCCTTATGCTCAAGGTATTCAGCTAATAGCTTCATTTGAAGTTCACAGGCAATTATCTTCTCATTTAATTCTACTTTCTCTTCAACTGTTATAGCTTCAAAGTCCTTCTCTGGAATCTCAAGCTGGAAAATTGAATGAACTTGATCAAGAGTATATTTAATATCTTCAGTTTCAGCTTTTTCTTGATACTTCATAAGAGGCTTAAGTTCATGTGGTACATGCCACAAACACCTTTGCTGGTGATGAGCTAGAATTCCTAAGCCATTGTTCAAACCAATTTCACCATCAGCTACAAGAATATTTGCAACTTTTTTGGGTGCTATCTTCTTGTTGGGATTGTTAACTTTGTTAATTGATTTTCCTATAATCTTCCACGATTCACTTGTCCAAGCTCCTAATGGAACTATTGAGTTGTCATTTTTAATTCCCATGACAATTCTTACTTCACCACGATTAGTCTTCTCGATTGGTTTTTGACCTGTTTTTACTCTAATCTTGTTTTCTCGTTCAAGTTTTACTTGTGAGACAAACTCTTTAAAGCCGGTACCATCCCCAAGGACAACATTTAGATCATCGTGCTTAACTGAGATATTATCTGAATCTGTCGCCATAAACCACCTGTGAAGGCTTCTGTGGTTGAAGTTAATATTTTCATTTGTTTTTATAATTCCCACAGTTGATCTTCTAAAAGAATTCTCTGCAACGGCTTCCATACAAATCTTTTCAAATTCATTTGAATGTTTTTGATTTTTATCGACTCCTAGAAAATCTTTTAAAGGATTATGAGTGCTTCCACAGTTCTTACACTTTAAAAGACTCCATTCAAAAGAGATATTGCCAAGGCTTGTAATAATCGTCTTTGAACGCTTTCCTGACCTATTTAAATGAGGCGAGCAGCAGCATTTGGCTTCATTAGAGGCTTTCCAGTGCTCAACCACCATATTATCAATGAACGAGATTAAAAGCTTTAAAAAGCCTGGGATGCCTTCACTTTCAAAGAGAGCTTTAGTTTCTATAATCAGTTCATCAAAAGAAAATGACAATCCTGATAGACAAGTCTTGATATTTAGAGCAAAATTTTTAATGATCATGGGCCTTCCTTGGTTTATTTATCTAGGTAATGACTTATAAATTTAGCAAGTTAGGCTCGATCGTTCAAAAATGGCCGTCTAATAAATTGACAGTATCAATTGTAAAAAGTGCACAGCACCTGTTGTGCAATCAAAATATCTCTTAGAATTTATTTAATTAATATTAACAACGTCTCGAACTTAGCGTGATGATTTACACTACAGTTTTGGGACAATATCAACTATTTAGCCTTGGAACAGTCATTCTATTATTTAACCTCATGATGAGTAATGAATTTAGTCTAACAAGTGTGGGCGGCGGAAGTAACATCTGCCACGTGTCTTGCGACCTTAAGCAGGTTAAAAAAGGCGCTATTTCCAAAGCTTTAGAAGATGGAAAGAATAAGCTTTTTAATGAATGCGAAGCCAAAAGAAGTGGTGTGATAACCAATATTAGTTTTCCAAAAGACTCGGAAGTTAAGTGTGATGAGTATGAAGTTGAAGGTGGAGAACTTATCTCTTGTAAGGCCGAAATCACCGGTCAATGTGATATTAGCTAATAGCGGCTATTTTTTCAGTTTCAAAATTTCCTTTTTTTGATGCTAAAATAGAACAATGTCAAAATCATATAGTTTTTTAGTTGTTGATGATGAAGAAGCAATTCGCGATGCTATTGTTTCTACATTGGAATCAGTTGAAGCTGACTTCACTATCCTAGAAGCAGTGGATGGAGCTGATGCTCTCAGAAAAATAAGTGTTCAGAAATTTGATCTTGTGATCACAGATTTAAATATGCCTAAGATGGATGGACATAAACTCATGCAACAAATTCGTGAGAATGTCGACAAGGAGTTTCAACCTAAACATTATCTTGTTGTTTCAAGTGATGCTGATCCTGATGACTTTGATGATGATGTTTCACTGTTAAATAAACCTTTTTCATCAGATGAACTCATGACAGCTATTAAAAGAGTTCTTAGTAACAAAAAAAAGTCAGCTCCGGCCAAGAAGAAAAAAAAGGCGGCAAATAAAATCAATGTAGAGTTTATCAATCCTTTTATCGATGCAACTCTAGAAGTATTAGATGTCATGTGTACCACTAAGGCGGAAAAAGATTTTGTTTTCCTTAAAGAGCCTGACGATAGTTTTGGTGATATTTCTGGTGTCATTCCTATTCGCAGCTCAAACTACTTAGGAAGTATGGCGATAACTTTTCCGGAAAGTGTTTACCTCAAAGTTATGTCCAATATGATGGGGGAAGAATACACCCAAATTGATGATGAAAATCGAGATGGGGTTGCCGAACTTTGTAACCAAATTTTCGGGAACGCGAAGGGAGCCCTGGTTAATCAGGGATATGAGCTCGATATGACCATTCCAAAAATTGTTTGTGGAGAAGAGCATATCGTCGAGCATGAAGTGGATGTCAATCAAGTTTTGGCCGTCTATTTTAAAACAGAATTTGGCTCGTTTGTCGTTGAATGTGTCCTTACAGAGAGATGATTCTCATTCTTGAAAATAACGTCGGTAAGCGATACTAACTCTAGTGCTATCTAAGTTTGTCGTTTGATCTCGACTATCAACATCTTCTTCATCAAGCCTAAAAGACTCAAAGGCACCTGAAAATTCGAAGTCACTATCTTTATCTATAGGAAATGTAAGAGAAATTTTGGTGGAGGGGAGAAGTACTGCATTACCATAGGTCGCTATCCCCGTAGTTTCTGTTCTTGATTGGCCAAAACCAACCCCAAGGCCGAGTCCGACTTGTGCATTATAAAAATCATACATCGGATCAAAATAATAACGAAGCTCAGCTGTACCCATAAATCTTTGGTTGGTTAGTGAGGAGTCGGGGAGATTCACAATCTCGCGGTCGTATCGAATCCCATATGCCATGGCCCAATTAATATTATATTGCCTACGATAGACGAGCTCAAAATGATAGCCTCCACGATCGGCATTAGTCGGGAGAGTATCAGTTACTGACTCAGAAAGCGCTCGAGCGAGAGAGAAGACACCCTCAAGAGATCTTCTTGGAATGAACACTCGGCTTTGAATGAATTGTCTTTTGACTTTCTCTGGCGTGAGGGTCCATAGATATTCTGTCGTATCATACATCGTTACCAAAGTTCCTCTCGGAAAAGGAGTATCGGTAAAATCGTTTTCAATCTCCCATTGAACAAATTCTCTCGTCACTTCAATTGCACGTGCAATAACACTGGTGTTTTCACTAGTGAAGGTGGCCCGCTTTCCAATAAAGACATCAGATTCTTCGTTGTTTCTGGTGACAAAACTTTGCTTCTCTTTTGAAAGGCCTTGGATAATAACAAGTTCAAAACTATAGGCCCTTGAAAGAGAGACAGTTACAAAGATAAAAAATAAGAGAAACAATTGATTTCGCATCTCTTATATTTTAGCAAAAATCTCAAAAATCAAAACACAAAGAGTCTTTTACTCAAGTTTAAGGCGAGACATATGGAAGTGTGTAAACCTCATTATTGCTTGCCGTTGAACTTGCCTCTGTTGCTGTGAGCGAATTAGACCTTACATTTAAGAAACCTGTAACGACTACAGCATTAGTTGAAGCGCTACCGGTACCGGTTAAGTCGATATGATTGGCAATTCCAATAAAGTCACCTTCATTTTCATCAGCTACCGAACCTTCGTCTCCAATTTTCACATCCTGAATCACATCAGCAAGGGCAATTGGGAGGTTGAAGCTCTCGTTTCCAACTTCAGGCTGAATCCAAGCACATTTTTCTAGGTTTTGCGTGTCTGCGGAGTCATAGCTACATTTCGCAGTTGGAGCGCTACCACTGATATTAATTAAATAGGTATGGTAGTCACCAGCACTAACGCTATCTGAGTTTACCGCAACTAGTAGTTGAGCCTCTTCAGGTCCCGCTACGATATCGTATTCATTAATTCCTACAAAAGGTGCAAATCCCGCATCAAATTCTTCATAGGAATAAATTGTATTTGTACTGCCATCTAGGTCAAAATCACCAGATACGGAGTCCACTCTAGCAAGAGCAAGGTTTCCACTATCATTGGTTCCGGTAACAAAAACTGCTGGTTCGAAGTCGGTGTCTTCTTTACTCACAGCAATTTTTAGGTCGGTAATATTTGAATCATTAAATAAGTCAGTATTTGATTCTACAACAGCATTGGCCGTTGAAACTTCAAGCAGATGAATTTGTCCTCCAGAAAGTGCTTTGGCAGCAATTAATATTCTGTCATTGGCATCGCGAACATTTACAATTTCTGAAACTTGAATATTAC